>CAIYCP010000031.1 GCA_903924715.1 uncultured beta proteobacterium | reverse complement strand
TGAACAGATTCCCGCAGGCCCAGGCAAAACATCGCTGGCTAAGGGTGAGTTGATCGTGTCATTCTTTTTGCCGAAGCGCGCGCCTCATTCGGGTGATGCGTATTTGCGTTTCACACCTCGTACCGAAATGGATATCGCGGTGGTAGGTGTTGGCTTGAGTCTGACACTTGATGACAAAGGTGTTTGTACACATGCACGTGTCAGTTTAGGTGCTGTGGCCGACCGTGCCTTGCTGGTGCCTGAGGCCGCTGCGGCCTTGATTGGTACGACCGTTGACGCAGTTGCTCTGGCCAAACTGGCTGCAGCAGCAAGTGCCGCAGCGCGTCCAATCGACGACAAGCGCGGAACCAAAGCATTTCGAATCAAAGTAGCAGGTGTGCTCGCCAGGCGCGCAGCAGAAAAAGCGCTCAGCAGAGCGAAGGGGAAAAACTAAATGTCAAAGCATCACGTCACAACAGTTATCAATGGTGATCCGGTTGAGTTTTTGTGTCAGCCGAATGTTTCTTTACTCGATGTCTTGCGAGATGAGTTAAACATGACCGGCACGAAAGAAGGTTGCGGTACAGGCGATTGTGGCGCCTGTAGCGTGACCCTTGATGGCCGCTTAGTGTGCTCATGTCTGGTCTTAGGGGTTGAGGCTCAAGGTAAGTCCATCCAAACAATTGAAGGCATGGCAAACGGCGAAACCTTGCATGTATTGCAGCGCAAGTTTCTTGAGCATGCAGCTTTGCAGTGCGGCATTTGCACCCCGGGGTTTTTGATTGCCGCGCGTTCGTTGCTCGAGCGTAACAACAATCCAACTGAAGAAGAAGTGCGCTTTTGGTTGGCGGGTAATCTGTGCCGTTGCACCGGCTACAACAACATCATTACCGCGGTGCTTGAAGCCGCGCGCGAAATGCGAGGAGCCTAATCATGTTGACGAATACAAAAAATACTGAGCAGTTGATGAAAGTTGTGGGTACCAGCCCAGTGCGTCCTGACGGTGTGCCAAAGGTGACGGGCCAAGCGCAGTACGGCGCTGATTATTCGTTGCCTGGTATGTTGTGGGCAAAAGTTTTACGCTCACCACACGCGCATGCGCGGATTTTGTCTGTTGATACGTCTAAGGCTGCGGCCTTGCCTGGTGTGAAAGGCATCATCTTGGGTTCTGACTTCCCAGAGCATCCCTTTGATTATGTGGGCCCTGAGCGTGTCGCGCAAAACTACTGGCACATGACGCGTAACATCATGGCGCGTGAAAAAGCGCTGTTTGAAGGTCACGCGATCGCAGCCGTTGCAGCAACGACTTCAGCAATCGCCGCGCAAGCAGTGAGCCTAATTGAAGTGAAGTACGAAGTCTTACCTCATTGCATTGATGTTGAAGACGCAATGAAGCCAGATGCGCCTTTGTTATTTGAAGACATGATTACGCGCGGCGTCGAGCCCGCGCCTACTAAGCCTTCAAACATTTCTAAGCGTCTAGAGTTCAGCACCGGTGATATCGCCGCTGGCTTTGCCTCTGCTGATGAAGTGGTTGAGATGAGCTTTAAGACTGCAGCCGTGCATCAGGGCTACATTGAGCCTCATTCATGCCTGGCACGCTACGGCGCTGACGGTCAGTGCGAACTTTGGTCAGCCAGCCAAGGTCACTTTGTGGTGCGTGCTTACACTGCAAAATTAGTCGGTATGGAGATCGGCAATCTGTTGGTTCATCCTGCAGAGATTGGTGGTGGCTTTGGCGGTAAGACGGTTGTGTATGTTGAGCCGATGGCTGTATTGCTGTCGCGCAAAACAGGTCATCCGGTCAAAATCATGATGAGCCGTGAAGATGTGTTCAAGTCGACAGGCCCAACGTCGGGTTCGTCAATGACAGTCAAGATCGGTGTCAAAAAAGACGGCACCCTCGTAGCAGCTGAAGGCTTGTTTAAGTTTCAAGCGGGCGCGTTTCCTGGCTCGCCAGTGATGAATGCCACGATGTGCGCCTTCGCACCCTACATCATCCCTAACGTGAAGTCAGTTGGTTTTGATGTGGTCAGTAACCGTCCAAAATCGGCGGCCTATCGTGCGCCTGGTTCACCGATCTCTGCTTTTGCAGTTGAAAGCGTGTTGGATATTTTGGCCAAGAAGATTGGTATGGATCCGCTCAAGTTGCGTTTGAAGAATGCCGTGAAAGCGGGTTCACCAACGGCTTGGGGTCCTAAGCACTCGCATGACGGCTATTCCGAAACCATTCAGGCTTTGTTAGATCATCCTCAGTACAAGAAACCTTTGGGTAAAAACCAAGGTCGCGGTGTGGCCTCAGGTTTCTGGTTTAACGGTGGCGGTGAATCAACTGCTTCGGTGCATATCAACGAAGATGGCACTGTGGTGATCGCAACGGGCAGTATGGACGTTGGTGGCTCACGTGCTTCGATGGCCTTGATGGCAGCCGAGACACTTGGCGTACCCTACGAGTCAGTGCGCTCAACGGTTGCCGACACTGCATCGATTGGCTACAACCATGTCACAGGTGGTTCACGTGTAACGTATGCAACGGGTATTGCGGTCGTTGAGGCTTGTAACAAGGTGATCGAAGACTTGCGTCTGCGTGCCTCGTTGATGTGGGATACCGACATCAAGAACGTTGTGTGGGCTGATGGCTATGCCAAGCCTATTGACAAGAGCGTCGGCAATTTTGAACCGCTCTCATTGAAAGCGATTGCAGGTAAGCGCGCAGTGACGGGTGGCCCGATTGGTTACGAAGCTTCAACGAATGCAGGTGGTCAGGCTCCAGGCTTTTCGACACAGTTTGTAGATGTTGAGGTGGATCCCGAAACGGGACATGTCAAGATTCTGCAGTTTGTCGCCGCTCAAGACGTGGGTCGCGCCATTCACCGTGATTATTGCGCGGGTCAGATTGTTGGTGGTGTCGTACAGGGTATCGGTTGGGCCTTGAACGAAGAATATATCTACGACAGCAAGGGCCGCCTTTCAAATGCAGGTTTCTTAGACTACCGTATCCCGGTTGCCTCAGACCTGCCAATGATCGAAGCAGTCTTGGTTGAAGTTCCTAATCCAAGTCATCCTTTCGGTGTGAAAGGCGTGGGCGAGGCCAACATTGTTCCTCCGATGGCTGCGATTGCAAATGCAATCGAGAATGCGATCGGTCGAAGAATGACTGACTTGCCGATGTCACCACCTAAAGTTCTGGCTGCGATTGATGCAGGCTGAAGTCGCCGCAACGCCTGTTAAAGCCGTCAAGGTGGCGTTCACCGCCGGCTTTAGCAGACGTTACACCGACAGCATCAGAGAGTTTGAGGTACAGGCAAAAACCATTCGTGGTGTGATTCGCGCAATGAATGAGTTGTTTCCTGGCTTGGGTGAGACCCTCGAAGAAGAAACCTCAATCGCGATTGACGGCGTGATTCATGAGGTGGATTACACCCAACCCGTCAAGCCAGGCTCTGAGGTATTTTTTATACCTAGAATTGAAGGCGGTTAGCGAATAATGATGCATACAGCTTATGCAGCAAGGATTAAATACTTCACGCTTCAAACGGCACACGCTGTTAAAAGCGTGATTTTTTTTGTGGCGCTGTGCTCAGTGGGTAGCGCGTTTGCCCAACCGCGTGATACAACAAACTACCCAGATCATCCAATCAAAATCGTTGTGGGCTTTGTACCCGGTGGGCCAACCGATCTTTACGCACGCGTTGCGGCACGTGG
>CAIYCP010000030.1 GCA_903924715.1 uncultured beta proteobacterium | reverse complement strand
ATTTTGATTGTTGAATTTGCCTCGCAAAAGCGTCAGCAGGGCATGAGTAATATCGATGCAGCCTTGACAGCGGCGCGACAAAGATTCCGACCGATCGTGATGACTTCGCTAGCGTTTATTCTGGGTGTGTTTCCCCTGGTGATTTCGTCGGGTGCCGGGGCGGCTGCGCGTCGCTCGATGGGGACGGGGGTCTTTGGTGGAATGTTGGCCTCGACTTTTATTGCCACAATTTTTGTGCCGATGTTCTTTACGTGGATGTCGCGCAGGCAAGGCAAGCAAGCAGCAGCGGCAACCGCGGCAAATGCGAGCACGGATGGCTCAACCTTGAGTTCGGGTGACAAATCTTGAAGCCTTTGTTCATGACAAGCCAAGCGATCAAACAGAGCCAACGGCGGCTGATTCAGCAGCGCCTCTTAGGAATGAATCGAGGCGTTTGGTCACGACTGGCCCTCACGAGTGTGCTATCGCTGACACTCACGGGCTGCCTGGTAGGGCCAGACTATCAGCGTCCAGAACTTGCCTTGCCGTCGCAATACAACGCTGCTGACGCGTCTGCGACGCGAGCTTCTGTGGACGCCCAAGGGGTTCGCCCGCCCATCAATCCAAAGTGGTGGACGCTTTTTGGCGATGCAACGCTTGATCAGTTGGTGCCGCAGGCGATGCAAGATAATGCCGACGTGCAGATCGCGCTTGCACGCATTGGGATGGCCCAAGCGCTTGCTGCGCAAGCGGGCGCCGCGCTTTACCCCAACTTAAATTTGATAGCTAGTGGAACGCGTGCGACCTCAGGCCCCTCGGTCTCGGTGACGGGTGTCGGTGTGCAAGCCAACACCTCTCAGGTTGGGTTGGTCATTTCGTATGAGTTAGATGTTTGGGGGCGTGTGCGTCGCAATATTGAGTCAGCGACTGCGTTGGCGACCAGCAGCCAATACGAAAAAGATAGCGTTAGCTTGACTGTTGCTGCATTAGTTTCCAATCTTTATTTGCGGCTGCGCTCACTCGATGCTCAGATGGCCGTATTGCAGGATTCTGTGCGCACCCGAACGCATTCATTGAAGGTGGCTGAGGCAAAATTACAAGGTGGCCTGGTGTCGCCCATCGATGTCAATCAAGGTCGAGCGGCCTTAGCGGCCTCGCAGGCCACGTTGTCTGAAGTGACACGTCAGCGCGCGATTACACAGAGTCAATTGGGCGTCTTGACTGGCAAGCTTGACTTGGCGATTGCAGTCGGAGATGTGCGGCAATTGCCCGTGCCTCCATTGCCGCCCGAAGGGCTACCCTCAACGATTGTTGAAAGCCGACCCGATGTCAGTCGCGTCGAACAAGACTTGATCGCTGCAAACGCGCGTATTGGTGTGGCCACAGCCGGCTTGTTTCCGACCTTCTCACTGTCGGGCTTGTTCGGTGCACAAAGTGTCGCATTCAGTTCTTTTCTGACTGATCAAAGTTCCGTGTGGTCTGCCGGCATTGGCATGCTTGCACCGATTTTTTCAGGGGGCTTGTTACGGGGGCGTCTTGACTACGCAACGGCGCAACAACAAGAGGCGCTGGGTGCCTATGTGAAGGTGGTGCGCAATGCGTTTGGCGAAGTCAGTGATGCCCTAACTTCTGTTCGACAAACCCTGCAAACTGAAGAGTACCTCAGTCAACAAGTGCAGGCCTCGAATAAAGCACAAGAACTTGCTACCTTGCGTTACGAAGCCGGTTACGTAGATTTTTTGAACGTACTTGAAGCCCAACGCGTTGCCAACGAAGCGAACTTAGCCTTTGTGGTGAACCGCTCTGCGCGCCTGCAGGCAAATGTTGATTTATTTAAAGCGTTAGGGGGAGGTTGGGTTGCTACGCCTTAAGCGTAGCGATCGCCTTGACCGCTTTAGATGAGCTTGGCCACCGAACGCGCATAGATCACCTGCCCCTGGGCGTAGTGGCCGTGATTTTCTTCAACCGACTCAAGGTTGTAAAGGTAATTGACCATCAGCCCTGCTGACTCTCTGAGGCCTTTCTTGGATAGATCCGCGGCCCAGTTTAGGCGGTGCAATTCTGCGCCGTTGCCAAGATGAAACTTGGCGACCGGACTACCGCCTCGTTGGGTAGAAAAAAACATCAGATAAATTGCACAGAGCGAAGTGAGCGCTTCGCGTTCTTTGCTTGAACATTTTTCGGGCGTCCAGCCCTCACTGAGGCGTTGCACCCAGGTCTTATTTTTTAAGTCGATGACTTCAAGCGCTTGGTCAAAGCTGGTGCGCGTGGTGAGTGTTACCTCAATCGCGTTCAGACTGGGCGCGCGCGTT
>CAIYCP010000029.1 GCA_903924715.1 uncultured beta proteobacterium | reverse complement strand
CCATCTGCATTGAAGATGCGGTAACGAAAATCGGCCTCAGGGTGCAAGGGTGTGTCGACCAACAAAATCTGGTCACAGCCCACGCCAAATTGCCGGTGTGCAAGCGCACGGGCACGCGCCGGAGTCATGTCAAGGGCTTGCCTGACCCCGTCGAGCACGACGAAATCGTTGCCCGCCCCGTGCATTTTGGTAAAGTTCCATCTCATCTTGCCATTATCCCTTATTCACCCTGTCAGAGCGTAGGGGATTCGCCATAATTCGCTAAATTGGCATAAAATTGCAACAGTCGCTGAGTTAACCGACAACTTGCGGAGCGACTGAGTTGGGTCAAGACTGAAATGTCTGGCCGACAAAAAAATAATTCTGCTAAAGCGTCGCGCCCAGTCCAACGTCTTAACAGGTGAAGGTTCCGGGGTGCAACGCACCTCCTTAACCCACCTCTGGCTTTGCCAGTAAAGGACGTGAGCATGTCTACTAAATCAAACGATTTTCTCTTTACCTCTGAATCCGTGTCTGAAGGCCATCCTGATAAGGTTGCCGATCAGGTTTCCGATTCGATTCTTGACGCGATTTTTACCCAAGATCCCCACGCACGTGTCGCAGCCGAGACGCTTTGCAACACAGGGCTGGTTGTGTTGGCGGGTGAAATCACCACCACCGCGAACGTGGATTACATCCAGGTTGCACGCGACACCATCAAGCGCATTGGCTACGACAATACCGATTACGGTATCGACTACAAAGGTTGCGCGGTATTGGTGGCCTATGACAAGCAATCACCTGATATTGCCCAAGGCGTTGATCGTGCCTCTGATGACTATTTGAATCAAGGTGCAGGCGACCAAGGTTTGATGTTTGGTTATGCTTGTTCTGAAACCCCTGACCTGATGCCAGCGCCAATTTGGTACGCGCATCGTTTGGTGCAACGTCAAAGCGAACTGCGCAAAGATGGCCGCCTGCCCTGGCTGCGCCCCGATGCCAAATCACAAGTAACGTTTCGCTACGTCAATGGCAAGCCTGTTGAAGTCGATACCGTGGTCTTGTCTACACAACATGCGCCTGAAATCACCCTTGACGAAATCAAAGCGTCAGTCATTGAGCACATTATTCGCCCAAGCTTTCCGGCTGAGTTGTTGACCCCCAAAACCAAATTCTTGGTGAACCCAACCGGTCGTTTTGTGATCGGCGGCCCCCAGGGCGATTGCGGTTTAACAGGCCGCAAAATTATCGTTGACACCTACGGCGGTGCTTGCCCCCACGGTGGTGGCGCGTTCTCGGGCAAAGACCCCTCAAAGGTTGACCGTTCAGCAGCGTACGCTGCCCGTTACGTCGCTAAAAACATCGTTGCTGCTGGTTTGGCCACACAATGCCAAGTGCAAGTCAGTTACGCCATCGGCGTGGCAGAGCCCATCAACATCACCGTCTACACCGAAGGCACCGGCGTGATTTCGGATGACGCCTTGGCTGTCTTAGTGCGCGAGCATTTCGACCTACGCCCCAAAGGCATCGTCAACATGCTCGACTTGTTGCGCCCAATCTATGCCAAGACAGCGGCTTATGGCCACTTCGGCCGCAACGAGCCCGAGTTCACCTGGGAAGCCACCGACAAAGCCGCTGCGCTCAAAAAGGCAGCTGGTAAGTAATTGTTGTGTTGGCTTAGCGGCCACCATGACTTCAGTCTGGTAGTTGTTTAAACGCAGTAAAAAAATGCCCCTGCACAGAGAGACCTGCGTAGGGGCATTTTCACGTGAGTTGGATCCCGGTGCTAAGCTGTACCGATGACTTCACCGACTCAAAAAAACAACCCCAGCCCAAGCTCCGAGACAGCCCCAGAAGTGGGTCAACCCGGCGCAGCCGACTCACCCTGCGTGGCCGTCTGCTCAACGTTATTCGATGATACTTGTAGAGGCTGCGGACGCACCGTCATGGAAGTGTCGAACTGGGTCTTCATGGACGACGCAGAAAAACAAGCCGTCTGGGTCAGAATAAGAGCAGAAGGCTACCCCAGACGCCCCGGCACAACATAGAAATCGAAGCCCAACCCCACCCCCCAAGACCCGCCCAAAAATCCCCCGCCAGCCCACACCCCAAGGTCAGATCGGAGGCACCTAAATTTGCTCAGCACAATTTAGGTGCGTAGAGTCTGACCGTGCGCAAGCAAAGAAACAGCGCAAGCAAAGAAACAGCCCAAGCAAAGAACAAACCCTAAGCTTAGTGTAAGCAATCACTTATCTGACAACACAGTCCCAGCAAGCTTCTCAGACATTTTAGCCACCGCAGTATGATCCTGCCCAGGCCCGAGCATTGCCGCCGAAGCCGCCCAAAGATCACGACATAATGCAGCAAACGGCGTAGGCGTATTCGTGTCCTTACCAATGCCCAGCGCAATGCTTAAGTCCTTAACCATCAAATCTAAACCGAAGCCCGCGTTGTACTGACCCGACAACACAAACTGCTTGAATTTTTTCTGCGTTGAGTTGTTCATCCCCGTTGAAGAGTTCAACACATCAACCATTGCAGCCGGATCCAAACCAAAGCGCTTGCCAATCAGTAACGCCTCGATCCCAATTAAAAAGCCACCCGCCGAGACCAGATTGTTGAGCGCTTTCATCGCATGCGCCGAACCAACATCCCCCGTAGGCGTAATCGAAGTGCCCATACAGGACAACACCGGACGCACACGTTCGAGCAAGGCCGCGCTGCCACCAAACATAATGGCCAGTTCGCCCGTTTTTGCGCGCGGCACGCCGCCAGACACAGGGGCGTCAACCAAATGACCTTTGGCGGCTGCGACCTGCTCAGCCAGCGTGCGGGTGATGGTGGGTACACCAGAGCTCATTTCGACGACAACGGCGTTTGGGCGCAGGCCAGCCAACACGCCATCAGGGCCATTGAGTACGGCTTCAACGATGGCGCTAGTGGGCAGAATCGTGATGATGATGTCTGAAGCCGCAGCCAGCGCACGATTAGACGCAGCAACCGTGCCACCAATCTCTTTGCAAAAGGCCTGGGCGCGTTCGGCCGAAGCGTCAACAATTTGAAGGGGGTAGCCGGCTTTGTGCAATAACGCGGCCATGGGCCATCCCATGCTACCTACACCGACAAAACCAATGGTGGGTTGAGCGCTCATCTTTGACGTGCCTTTTTAAAAAGTGGGTTCAATAGAGCCTGATTGTCTGTGTTTGGCTTTACCCCTGTCAAGCGAGGCGCGTAACAGCGGGCTTGACAAGCACCATGGGCAGCTCTCAGAATGACCCACAAGCCGAGCAAAACGGCATCCGGAGACATCATGACACT
>CAIYCP010000028.1 GCA_903924715.1 uncultured beta proteobacterium | reverse complement strand
CGGTCAAACGTTGGTCTCTCACACGCTCTTGCGCGATTTTTGGGTGATTTTCCCTTAAATCGAGGTGTGTTCAAGGCCAAAACGAGGAATTGCCCATGTACATCGAAAACGACCCCAATGACCTCAAAAATGTTGGTCTCAAGGCGACGTTCCCGCGTTTAAAAATATTGGATATTTTTCGCAAATCGGGGTCGCGACATCTCAGTGCCGAAGATGTTTATCGGGCGTTAATTGGCGAAAGCATTGATATTGGCTTGGCGACGGTCTATCGGGTGCTGACACAGTTTGAACAAGCCGGCATCTTGGCCCGCAGTCAGTTTGATGGTGGCAAGGCGATTTTTGAATTAAATGACGGCGATCACCATGATCATCTGATTTGCACGCACTGCGGAAAGGTTGCCGAATTTACAGATAGCGACATCGAAAAACGTCAACACAAAGTCGCGCGCGACAACGGTTTTATTCTAGAAAGCCACGCGATGGTCTTGTACGGAGTCTGTACGGCGTGCCACCGGGCTGAGCGCTAGTTGCAGCGCAATCCTTAGATCTGCAACAGCTCTTTAGCGTGTTCGCGCGTAGTGCTTGTGATTTTGATTCCGCCTAGCATGCGAGCCACCTCTTCAATGCGTTCTGGGGCTTGTAGCAAGGCGATGCTTGATTGCGTTTTACCCTTCGAGCTTTGTTTGCTGACTTGAAAATGGTGCTGCCCCCGCGCGGCAACTTGAGGCAAATGCGTGACGCATAAGACTTGATGGCGCTCACCGAGTTCACGTAGCAGGTTGCCGACTACCTCAGCGACAGCCCCCCCGATGCCGCTATCAACCTCGTCAAAAATCAAGGTGGGCACACGTGCGGCCCGGCTAGCGATAACAGACAAGGCCAGCGAAATCCGTGCAAGCTCACCACCCGAAGCCACCTTGGCTAATGGTCGGGGGGTGGTGCCCCCGTGACCAGCGACTAAAAACTCAATTTGATCTTGCCCATGGCTGGCTGGTGCGCCCGCATGCATCGCGATGGTGAACTGACCGCCTTCCATGGCTAAGGTTTGCATGGCCTGACTGACTTGTTTGCCGAGGTCAGTCGCGGCTTTTGCACGTGCAGCCGAGAGGACTTTTGCGGTGGTTTCATACTCAGTGCGTCGCGCAAGTGATTGTGCGCGCAAGGCGTCAATATCGCTGGCAGTTTGCAAGGCGCTGAGTTCTGCTTTGAGCGTTTGTTCAAATTGGTAGAGATCTGTTGGTTCGGTCTTAAATTTGCGGGCTAATTCAAAAATGGCGCGCAGTCGGTTGTCCAGAACAGCGAGTCGTGCCGGATCAAGCTCGGCGCGTGAGACGTAGTCGTTTAAATCGGATACTGCTTCGCTCACGGCAATACGGGCGGAATCAAGCGAATCGTGCACGGTTTGTAAACTCGGGTCGTGACGAAGTAACTGGCTGATGCGATGTACTGCTGCACCTAATTGATGATGTACCGAGGTGTCGTTTTCATCGAGCGAGGCAAGCGTTTGTGCGGCGCCGTCTAAGAGGGCCTGGCCATTGGCCAGACGCGTATGTTCAGAAGAGACTTCGGCCCATTCAGTGGGGCCCAGTGACAGGCGCGCGAGCTCGTTTGTTTGCCATTCCAGTCGTTCGCGCGCTTGCGCCAAGAGGCTGGCATCTTGTTCAGACAGACTCAGTTGCTTTTCAATCGCTCGCCATGCTTTGAAGGCAGCCGAGGTGGTTTGGCGTAGAGGCTGAAGGTTGCCGTGCGCATCAAGCAATTCGCGTTGATTGTCAGCGCGCAACAAACTTTGATGGGCGTGCTGGCCATGAATATCGATCAGATGCTCACCAATTTCGCGCAACTGTGTGATAGTCACAACCGAGCCATTGACGTAGGCGCGGCTGCGACCTTGCGAATCAATCACGCGACGCAAAACGAGTTCTTGATCGGCATTTAAATCGTGTTCAGTTAGCCAGTGGGTGAGTGAATCAGGTATCTCAAAGACTGCGCTAATTTCAGCACGGGTTGCGCCTTCGCGTAGCACCGACGAGTCAGCGCGTTCGCCTAAAGTGAGCGCTAGCGCATCGATCAAAATAGATTTGCCTGCGCCGGTTTCCCCAGAAAAAACGGTGAAGCCCGAATCAAAAGTAATGTCGGCTTCGCTGACGATGACAAAGTCGCGGATGTGCAGTGCACGTAGCATGGCCTAGTCGGCCTCGCTGCCCGCACGGGGCATTCGGTTCCAGTCTAGCTTGCGGCGCAGCGTCGAAAAAAAGCTATAGCCAGCCGGGTGTAAGAACCGGATATTGTGCGGCGCGCGTTGCACCACAATCCGATCGCCTGGCATCAAATCTGACCAGGTTTGCATATCGAAGTGCACGCTGGCCCCCCCTTCGCTGCGGCCCATCGCCGTCAGCGTCATGTTTAAGATCCCACTTGCAGGGATCACAATCGGACGGTTTGAGAGCGTTTGTGGGGCAACAGGAACCAAGACGAGCGCGGCGACCTCAGGGTGCAAAATGGGGCCGGCTGAAGAAAGCGCGTAGGCCGTTGACCCTGTCGGGGTGGCAACAATGAGGCCATCAGCGCGTTGGGTGTACATATACGTGTCATTGACTTCGACGCGTACTTCGATCATGCCGCCTCGCCCAGAGCGATTTAACACCACATCATTGAGCGCGGTTGCTGCAAACATTTGCTCGGCGCCGCGCCAGACGGTGGCGCTCAGCAGCATGCGCGTTTCGGTTTCGTAACGACCTTGAAGCAAGTCTGCTAGCGCTTCGGTAGAGTTTTCGAGGGGGATATCGGTAATAAAACCTAAACGCCCGTGATTGATTCCGACAACCGGTACATCAAAGGGTGCTAAATGGCGCGCGGCGCCCAGCATGGTGCCATCGCCCCCCATCACAATAGCCAGACTCGCGCGCTGGCCGATTTCGGTAAAGCTAGCGCTTGGGTACTCGTTGACACCCGTCTGCCGGGCGGTGTCCGCTTCAATCAGCACCTGCGAGCCTTCTTTTAGCAATTGCTTGGCGAGCGCGCGCAGGGGGGCATGCAGGCCTGAGTCCTGATAACGACCAACTAGCGCAATAATAGGAAAATGCATTGGGCTCACAATCCAAGAAAATCTAACCGATTATAGGGTCGACAAAGGTAAAATAGGGCAATGATCGATGATCGTGCGCGTGCGCTGCTTAAAGCGCTTATTGAACGTTACATAGACGATGGCCAGCCGGTCGGCTCGCGCACGCTCTCAAAAATGTTCGAGTTGTCTCCGGCAACTATTCGCAATGTCATGGCCGACCTTGAAGAGCTCGGGCTCATCCATAGCCCCCATACGTCGGCGGGCAGAATCCCCACGCCGCGGGGGTATCGGTTGTTTGTCGACACCATGCTTACCTCGCAGCCCATTGATTTGCGGCCCGTTTCGACGGTACGCGATTTGCAAACGGGCTCTGACCCGGCTCGGGCCGTGCAGGCAGCCGCAGCCATGTTGTCGAGCCTGAGTCAGTTTGCTGGGGTCGTCTTGTCGCCCCGCAGGGCACAGGTGTTTCACCAGATCGAATTTATTCGACTGTCTAAAAAGCGTATCTTATTGATTATCGTGACGCCCGATGGCGATGTGCAAAACCGCATCCTGCTCACTCCGCGTGACTACACGGCGACGTCTCTCATCGAAGCGGCTAACTTTTTCAACCATAACTTTGCCGGTAAATCGTTCGCGGCCGTTCGGCAAACTCTGGCGCATGACTTGGCGCGGTTACAAGAAGACATGTCACGCTTGATGCAGGCTGCCGTTGAGGCGGGTGCTCAGGCGGCCGATGAGGTCGAAACCGTTGTGATCTCGGGCGAGCGCAAGCTGCTTGACGTCAATGAACTTGCCTCTGACATGGATCGTTTGCGTAAAACCTTTTCGATGTTTGAGAAAAAAACCGATTTACT
>CAIYCP010000027.1 GCA_903924715.1 uncultured beta proteobacterium | reverse complement strand
CCCCACCCCAGACACCTATTGCGATTGTGAACAGACTCAACGCAGAAATTCATCAGGCGATGGGTCAGCCAGAGATCGCGAAGAGCTTGTTTGAGCAGGGCATGGACCCGATCCTAAGTACGCCTGCCGAACAACGCGACTTTATTCGCGCAGAAATCACTAAATGGTCAGCGCTGGTCAAGGCGCGCGGGATCGAACCCGAGTAATACCCCAAAAATACGCGACAAAGTGGTACAACTATCCCAATAAAAATAATGGTCATCGTTGACTAATCGGGAGACAAACCTATGTTGTTCAATTCAATCCCTGCGCGAATGCTTGGTTGGTTAAGCGCGCTGCTTTGCCTGAGTTTGTCAGCACTGCTGCCTGTGCAGGCGGCTTTTCCAGAGAAGCCGCTTCGTATCGTGGTGCCCTTTGCGCCGGGTGGTAGCACGGATCAAATGGCGCGCTTGCTGGCGCAATTGTTAGTCAAAGAACCCGGCGTACAGGTGATTGTTGAAAATCGACCGGGCGCCAATACCATTTTGGCAGCAGGGCAAATTGCACGTGGCGCCTCTGATGGCTACAACTTGTTTGTTGCAGCAGGCTCTACCGTGGTCTTAAGCCCGCTACTTTATAAAAAATTACCTTTTGATCCTGCAAAAGACTTCAATATGTTGTCGGTGCTAGGAGAATTTCCCCTGATCGCGGTGGTGCGCTCAGATAATCCTGCCAAAACATTGCCTGAGTTTTTTGCCTATGCAAAAACAAAACCAGGTGGCTTAAATTTTGGTTCACCCGGAACGGGTAGCACCTTGCACTTGAGTGGCGAGATGCTTAAGCAAGAGGGGGGCTTTCAGGCCACCCATGCCGCTTACAAAATTAGTGCGCAGGCCTTGATGGATGTTTTAGGAGGTCAGCTTGATTTTATAATGGCGGATCACGCGATGGCAGTGGGCGAGATCGCCAATGGTCGTCTACGCGCCTTGGCAGTGACGTCTGATCAACGCCTGACGGCCTTGCCTGACATACCGACCGTTGCTGAATTTTTTCCTGGCTTTCGGGCGATTGTTTGGTACGGCTTAGTGGTTCAAAAAGATACGCCCGAACCCATCGCGGCAAAAATTAAAGCGATGACTGACAAGGCGCTCGCAACGCGCGAGTATCAAGAGGGGATGGTCAAAATTGGTTTTGTACCATCGCCACCAATGTCGCATGGCGATGTTCAAAAATATCTAGCCGCTGAAAACGAGCGCTGGGGTAATTTGATACGCGCTCGTAATATTAAGATCGACGAATAGGTCGCCCTCGTTCATCAAAGATGCGAATGCATGAGTTGCCCCGGGATGTCCATCTCGGTGACGAGCACGCAGCCGCTTTCAGACTCTGTGATGTACAGATGTCGATTTTGTGGTCCTCCGTAGGCCACGTTGGTGGTGTGCGCGTGTTGGCAGGAGTCGATGCGCCAGATGGGTTGACCTAAGGGTGAGAACACCCACACGATGCCGCCACCGGCGTGTGCCACCACCAAATTGCCTGCTTGATCAACGGCCATTCCGTCGGGGCCAGAGCCGCCAGACATCTGTACGAAGATGCCGGGTCGTACCAGGCTCGTTCCGTCTGGCAGTAGGTTCGCACGCCAGATACAGTTGCCGCGTGTCGCGGCCACGTAAAGCGTTTTTTCGTTTGGACTCATCACGATGCCGTTGGGGCTTGGCACGTTGTCGAGTAGCCGAATGGTGTGACCCGATGCATCGCGACGATAGACTTTGCCGCTCCAATCTTGAATTGCGCTTTGACCTTGGTCGGTGAAATAGATATCGCCATTGCGAGCGATATATAAATCATTTAAACCTTTGAAGTTTTCGGTCATGTAGCGTTGGGCCACGGTCGAGACAGTGCCGCGCTCTGGGTCAAGTAATAACAGACCGCACTTGTGGTCAGTAATAAAGATTCGACCATCTTGATGGATTTTCAAACCGTTGGGTTCACCATCCCATTCGGCAATCACATCAATGTCACCAGAAGGTTTAACTTTGAACACGCGACCAAAGGCGATATCAACCAAATACAGATTGCCCGCTTTGTCGAATGATGGCCCTTCAATAAAGCAATCGGTGTGCGGACTACTTTTGCCGGCTGCGACGCGTTCGGCGCTGATCTGGCCCGGGCGACGATATTTATCAGGAATGCGAGCAAAGACTTCAGTTTTTTTGACGGGTGGGGCGGGATACATGGCGCGATTTTCCTATCTAGGATTTTTAGGCAAGCAGTTAAATATTTATGTCGAGCTCTAGCAGCGGTGCATGCTGTTGTGCGCCGTAGATATCGGTGTCGCCAACCCCACCAGAGGGGATGCGGCGCGCGATGGTGGCTTTGTAGGCGAGCGCGGGTGGATACTCTGTAAACAGGACATCCTTTTCAGCGACACCATACAGACCTGCGATGATGGCAGGTGTGATTGATTTGCTTGCGCGGACTTTTTCAAAGGTGGCGAGATCTTCGAACATGATGTCAAAGGTGATTTGAAAAGGGCCAGCATTTTTACTTTTGCAGGCTTTTGCGATTTCTTTAAGTTTTGGCATGATTCGATCCCTTAGACCATTTCATATTCAATTGGAAACATCTCGAGCGGATCTTCAATGTGTACGACATGCTGCATTGAAAATTGGTAAATCGCACCACGCTCGATATCAGACGGCGAAAAGGGAAACGCCATATTGCCCTCTTTACACATCCGTCCTGGAAAATCTGTATGCAACAGCGTCACGCGCGTCAGCGCTAACGCAGCGTTGGCGATTTCTTGCGTTTCGCCGATGACTTCTACCAGGATACCCACTTCGTGAGGGGTCATATTTTTTTGAGGTTCCCAGGCGCCCATCACACCATCTTTGCCGTAGAGTCGCATCACGATTTTGTATAAGTGCGGCTCAATGCCAAGCGCAGAAATCTTTGTGATGGCCGAGGCGTGAATCGATTCAATAAATGAATCAAGCTGACTGATAAGGCCTGGGTCGCGCGCGCCTGCGAAGGCGATTGCGCTAAAGCCAACCTGCTCGGCGGCCTCAAGTTTGATGGTGTAGGATTTGGGATCCCATTTCATCCCGGTGATACGCACCACACGTGGGCTGACTGCTTCAATCTTACAATGTGTCGTGTCAGAGATGCCCCCGGGTTCGTAGCGTACGATTGGGCTCGCATTTTCGTGCAAGGCTTGTACCGCCACAGAGAGCGGCGTGCAACTCAGTTCGGGGTTCATTGGCTCGGCTTCAACGTAGTCTTGGCCAACCGTTACCAACAGTACGTCATGCCGCTTGGGTAATGCCGCGTTGCAGGCACACTCAAGCATTTTTCCAGCATACCAAGCAGGTGCCGCCGGAATGCCATGATGCATTGCTAGGGCTACCCAAGGTGAGGGGTCGGTGCCGCGACCTGCCAAGATGATTTGTGCGCCCGCCTCGAGTGCTTTTCTGTGAGGCTCGGGTCCCATCATCCCGACAATTCGTGATGCGCGATCAATATCGGCTTCTGTTAATTCGGGAGCCTGATCGAGCGCTGTAATTTTTCCTGAGCGCAGTTTATTTTTTAGAAAATCTCGGTTTGGCTCGGAGTGAATCAAGGCCATTTTGAAGTGTAGATTGTGTTCGCGAGCAACCTCACGAACAATTTCAGCACAGGCCTGCAGGTGGGGTTCGCCGCCCGCGCCACCACACGTGCCAATCATCATCGGAATACCATTGGTAATCGCCCCGCGAACCAGCAAGCTGATATCGCGTTTCATGGCCATTTTTGAATTTAGTGTTTGGCCAGAACCAAGGTAGTGTGGCCCTGGATCTGAACTGCCGCCGTCAACGCCAATCATGTGAGGCTTACGCGCCAGCGCCGCATTCAATGAGGCTTCGGGAAACCCATAGCCTAAAATGCCACTGACCGAGGCCATTCGAATCACTTCATTTGTTTTCATTGGTCACAACCTTTTTGTTAGTCGGCACGAATGCCAGCATCTTGAATAATCTTGCCCCACTTGTTTGTCTCTTCAACAAAGAACGCCTGAAATTGTTTTGAGGTCAGGGCAGAGGGGTCTGCGCCCATTTTTTTCATACTCACAATGGTATCGGGTTGCTTGAGCACGGCAGCGACTTCACCCCAGAGCACCTGAATAATATCCTGGGGTGTCCCCGCAGGCGCCATGAGCGCGTACCAGAGTGTTTCGTCAAAGCCCGGCAGGCCTTCGGCAATCGCGGGCACATTGGGCAACGACCAGTGTCGTTGGGTCGTTGAGACACCAAGCGGTTTGACCTTGCCCGCTTCAATCATTGGAAGCGCGCCAGGCAACCCTGAAAAAAATAAAGAGACATTGCCCGAAATGGTATCGGTCATTGCCTGCGCACCGCCCTTGTACGGGATATGAACAATATCAATCTTTCCAACACTGCGAAGAAGCTCTCCGGCCAAGTGATCTGCATTGCCCACCCCTGCAGAGCCAAAGTTCAATTTGCCAGGTTGCGTTTTTGCCAGCGCTAGTAATTCGGGAATCGTGTTTGCGGGCAGATTGATCGGCGCCACCAGCACATGCGGCATCGAGGCCATGAGCGTCACGCCAATTAAGTCTTTGCCCGGGCTGTAGTTCAGTTTTGTATAAATGGCGGGGGCAATCGCCAGGCCTGTATTGCACGCTAGAAGCGTATAGCCATCGGGCGCTGCTTTTGCTACAGATTCGGCACCAATATTGCCGCCGGCACCCGGTCGATTTTCGACAATGACGGATTGTTTGACGCGCTCTGATAGTTTTTGAGCAATCACGCGTGTAAAGGTATCCAGACTGCTGCCGGGCGCAAAGCCGATAATGATCTTAATGGGTTGTGTCGGGTAGGACGCTGCATGGCTGGACTGCAGTACGAACGACAATAGGCCCGTAATGAACAGACTGAGGATCTTCATCGTAGGTCTCCTTTTGAATATAAGGTTTTGAAGATTTCGCGATCTTTCTACCCAGTTTAATTATTATTTTCAGATTACTCTTATATCCGTACCCAAAAAATTTTTATAATTCTTACTACCTTTCGTTCCGGTGTAGCACTGGGTGAAACAAAAATCAAGACATTGTGCGTGATCAGGTTAATCTCAAAAATTCAGGACATAGGATGCATATCTTGATTTCATATTTGCTGAGAAGGGCCATTTGGAGCTTAGGGTTTTTGTTACTAATGCCGTTTGGCCTAGTCGCAGCGCAGCAAATCGCTTTGCCTGTCGAGATCATTTTTATCCCAAAGAAAACACTCATCTTCACGCTTGAGCTTGAGACAACTGTCTACAAGCCTCCAGGGACTGGACCTTTTCCGTTGGTGGTCATTAATCATGGCAAGACATCCGGGCCACCAGGTCTGCAGTCGCGTTACACGCCAGGCTGGGCAGCGCGCTATTTTATCGAGCGGGGCTATGTCGTTTTTGTTCCGATGCGTACGGGTTTCTCTAAATCGACGGGTGGGTATGTTGGGGGTGGTTGCAATATCGAATCGAATGGACTGGTTCAGGCTGAAGATGTTGCGACCACAGTGGCCTATGCGCATACCATGAATTATGTTGATCGCACGCAAACGCTAGTCGTGGGGCAATCGCATGGCGGGTGGACCACACTTGCCTATGGTGCGACTCAACCGGATCCCTCGGTCAAGGGCTTGGTGAATTTCGCCGGTGGTCTTAGGCAAGAAGATTGTATTGGCTGGAGGCTGAACTTGGCGAAGGCCGCTGCAAACTACGCTGAAAAAACCCAAATACCTTCGCTCTGGTTGTATGGTGATAACGATAGTTTTTTTTCTAAACAAGTGTATACAGAAATGTTTGAGCGTTACAGCAAGGTGAACCCACAAGCTCGGTTGGTTGCCTACGGAATGTTTGGTCAAGATTCGCACAGCTTGTTTAGCAGCAAAGATGGTCGTGCTATCTGGGAGCCTCATTTAGAAAAATTCATTTCACAGATCGGATTGCCGACCAAAGTGGTGTACCCGAAATATAAACCGGGTGGCTAGTGGCAACATTACTCGGGTTTGATATTGTTGGTCTGAACGAGTTGCCGCCATTTGACGCTATCACTTACTACTTTTTGAGCAAATGCCTCGGGAGTCGTGCCTTCTGGCTCGAGCCCATTTTGTCGAAAGCGTTCTGCAATGTCTGCTTTCTTTAAAATTTTCGTTGCTTCCACAGCAACACGATTGATGACGCTTTGCGGGGTTCCGACGGGAGCCATCAGACCCCACCAGGGGTTGACCTCAAAGTCGGGCAAGCGTTCAGCCATCGCGGGTAGATTTGGAAAAATTGCGGCGCGCGTCAGCGTAGTGACCCCCAGCGCCCGTAGCTGCCCTGAGTCTAGATGGGGCTTGGCAATCGAAATATTAATAAACCCCATTTCAATTTGTTTGCCCAAAATATTGGTGATGACGGGTGCGGCACCTTTGTAGGGGATCTGCAGCAAGTCTAGACCCGCTTTCAAATTCAAAAGTTCGCCAGCCAGATGGGTGGTGCTGCCGTGACCAACTGAACCATACGACAGTTTTCCTGGATTCGCTTTTGCGTACCCAATCAGGGCTTGCAGATCTTGTGCAGGAAAATCTGCATGAACGACTAAGACAAGTGGGCCAGAGACGATTTGCGTGATCGCGACGAGCTCTTTTAACGGATCGCTGGTCGCTTGAGGACGCAGCGCTGGATTGATCGCAATGGGGCCAAGATTTGCGAGCAGCAGGGTATGCCCATCCGGTGCCGATCGGGCCACGACTGAACTCGCCAACGCGCCATTGGCACCAGCCTGGCTTTCGACCAGAATCGGCTGCCCGAGGGCCTGTCCGAGCTGATCCCAAAAAGGGCGTGCTACGCCATCGCCGAAGCCACCGGGCGCAAAGGGATTGATGAGACGAATGGGCTTGGCGGGCCAAACCTGTTCTTGATTTTGTGCCCCGGCCAGCGGCATGACGCATAGCGCCAACGCCAAAAGAATCGGCCTGCAGAATGATAGGGGATTGTTCATCTCGTCAGACCTCGGCAGGATCTTGTTTTTAAGTGGATCGGTGTGCATACTTTAAAAGATGCCACGCGTTTGTGTTTCGATGCTAGCATGTACGTTATGAAAAACGAAGTCGAATATGGTGCCCAAGGAATCTTGGGCTTACTGGTGCCACAGGCAAACACAACTGCTGAGCCTGAGGTACAGATATTGCTTGATCCTGACATTGCATTGTTGACGGGTCGAATGACCAGCCCCGGTGCTGATATGCCCGAGCGACTTAACGATTTTTTAAAAAATATCGATCAATTTATTTCAACTTTTTCTAATGCGCCGTTATCGGGTGTCGGATTTTTAATTACGGGCTCGACCTATCACTTCGAACACGACGAAGAAGACGCGCATTTCGAGCAACTGAGTCAACGTTACGGTTATCCGATCATTTCAGCTGGGCAGTCGATTCGACGCGCCTTTGCCGCGTTGGGTGTGAAGCGTATTGGCTTGGTCAGTCCGTATCCGCAGTGGTTAACAGCTGAAAGTTCAAACTACTGGAAGCGAACAGGTGTCCAAATCGTTGGTACCGAGGCCCCCCAATCGGAAGGGGGGTTTCATAATATTTACACCTTACGCAATGATCAGGTGTTAGCGGCCGCCAAGCGCTTGTTACCGCTCAAGCCAGACCTGATTTTATTGGCAGGTGCCGGTATGCCGACGCTCGGGCCGATCATTGCCCTGTCAGATCTTGGGTGTGCGGCGGTATCGTCAAATTTCTGTATGGCCTGGCAGTTGATGCAAATGACCTCAAAAGACTATTTGAATCGTGATGCGTTGACCCGTTTGATGAGCCCGACGGCGCCCTGGCGTAAAGCCTTCGCGCTAAGGTACCCAAGCGCAGTTTGTCTCTAATTAAGTGAGGTGTAAGGATGAGTTCAAGCCAAACGAAGCGCGCGTGGTTCGGGATCTTAGCGGCGCTGCTTGCGACGTGTACTGTGTGTGCCGCGCAAACGATTGATGCAGCGATGCAAGCTCAATTGACGCAAGTCGAAGAGCGCTTCAAAATCGCTGATAAAGATTCGAATGGGCAGTTGACACTCGAAGAGGCTAAGGCCGGCATGCCTCGCGTTGCAGATGCCTTTGGCCATATTGACGTTGAAA
The DNA here is from genome assembly GCA_903924715.1 of uncultured beta proteobacterium. GTDB lineage: Bacteria > Pseudomonadota > Gammaproteobacteria > Burkholderiales > Burkholderiaceae_B > Zwartia. The sequence continues at coordinate 8,229 of CAIYCP010000027.1, read as the reverse complement.
AAAAAGGCTACATCACGCTTGAACAGATTAAGGCGGTGATGATTAAAAACGGAGGTTAACTTCCGGTAAATTTAGCCTTGCGTTTTTCTTTCCAGGCAAGCGCCCCTTCTTTGATGTCGTTCGATTTTTCTGAAATCGCGACTGCGCGACGAATTTCACTTTCATCAAGCTGGCCTCGTGCAATCAGGTTCAAATGTTTCTTGATGCCGAGTAACGAAAACGGTGCCATGCCAGCGAGTTGCTCGCTTAACGCGTCGACGCGTGCGCCAAGTTGTTCTGGTAAAACAAGTTCGGTCAAAAATCCCATGCTCAGCATTTCGTCAGCTTCGATTTTTTCACTGGTCAAAAACAGTTTTTTTGCATTGTTTAGGCCTAAGCGTGTGATGTAACGCACCATGCCGCCGGGATAAAAATGAAGGCCCAGCTTGGTGGCAGGCATAAATATGTTGGCGCTAGCGACCCCGACTCTAAAGTCACAGGCCAAACACAAGTCGGTGCCACCGCCATACACACCACCGTTGATCGCAGCGATTGTGACAGGACGAGCTTGCTCAATCAGATCGACCGTATCGCCGAAATAGGTGGACGAAGGTGCAGAATCGGCTGCGAGTGACGAGATGTCATAGCCGCTACAAAAATATTTACCGTCGGCAATAAATCTTAAAACTAGAATCGCAGCGTTCGCGTTGACTGTATTCAAATGGCTTTTGATGACATCTAAGTCGGCTGGGCTCAGACGGTTAGCGTAGGCGGTGTTGCGTAGGCGAATCGTGGCGATGTTTCCGGCGACACTGAGTTCGGGAGTCGTCGGTTCGGTGGAGTTCGCGCTAACAGCCATATTTAAAAGCCTTGAATTGATGCAAAAATGACATTGTGCCTCTTTGCCGTGCTGGGCGCTGACGCGATCTGCTGCATAACCGGGGGGGCTCAGGTATGCTAACCCCTTCGCGTTGCAGAAAGCGTGTCAAGCGGGCGCCTAGACGCCACTAAGAAAAGTTAAGGGTCGGATCGGCCCTGGAGACAGAAGTTGAAAGAGCGGATTTTACGATTGCTGCGTTTGGCCTCATTGGGTCTATGCGGCATGCTCGCTTTGCTTACCCCAAGCATGGCGCATGCCTACCCCGAGCGTACCATTCGACTGGTTGTCCCCAATGCGGCCGGAGGAGGCACGGATGCGTTTGCCCGCGTGATGGCGCAAAAGCTGGGCGAAGCGCTGCAGCAAACGGTCGTGGTCGAGAATAAGCCGGGTGCTCAGGGTGGCATTGGCACGACCTACGGTGCAAAAGCAGCCCCAGACGGTTACACCTTGACGATCGGCTTTGTGAGTACCCTGGCCGTTAATCCCTTCGTCTACAGCGACATTGGTTATGAGCCACTCAAAGATTTTGTTGCCGTAGCCGTAGGCGTGAATCAGCCCTATCTATTGGTCACTTATCCCGATGCGCCTTATCAAAATTTGAAAGCGTTTGCGCAGTTTGCAAAAGAAAAAAAGGGCGGTGCGACGTTTGCGTCGACCTCGTCACAAACTGAGCTGATTGGAGTGTTGTTTCAAAACTTGCTCGATACGAAAATGCTTTACATCCCCTACAAAAATGCGACGACTGCGGTGGTTGAATTGTCGCGCGGAGACATTGACGTGATGGTGGCCAGTCTGCCCTCGGCGATTCCGTTATTGGCGGCGGGTAAGCTTCGGGCGCTGGCGGTGACGGGCCACAAACGGGTGGCCGCCTTGCCCAATGTGCCCAGCGCAGCTGAAGCGGGATATCCAGACTTTGAGGCAAATGGTTGGTATGGCATTGTTGCCCCCAAGGGTACGCCTGACGCAATCGTGCAATTGCTCAATCAACAGATCAACAAGATTTTGGCGATGCCTGAGGTGCAACAGAATTTAACGGCCGCCGGTTTTGAAATTCAAACCGGAACCGCTGCAGAATTTGCAGCGTTGATTGAACGTGACTATCACCGTTGGGGTGCGGTCGCGCAAACACAGAAATCCATGAGGAAATAAAAATGACTACGACGCGTCGCGGCCCGTTAGCTAGATTTAAAGTGTTGGATCTGACACGCCTGCGCTCGGGCCCCACGGCCGTGCGACAGCTTGCCGATTGGGGTGCCGATGTGATCAAGATCGAAACACCAGAGGCGTTAGGCGTCAGCGACGGCTGGGGCGATAGTCGCTTAGGCCCTGATTTTCAAAATTTGCATCGAAACAAACGCAGCTTGACCTTGAACTTAAAAGAAGCCGAAGGCATTGCAATTTTTAAAAAGATGGCAGATCAGGCGGATGTGATTATTGAAAATTTTCGCCCAGACGTGAAGTTTAGGTTGGGGATCGATTACGAGAGTCTGCGTAAAACGAATCCGGGTTTGGTCTTCGCGAGTATCTCTGGCTTTGGTCAGGATGGCCCCTACGCCAAACGACCTGGCTACGATCAGATTGTGCAAGGCATGGGAGGCCTGATGGCCATTACCGGTCTGCCGGGCCAAGGTCCGGTGCGCGCCGGCATTGCTGTTGCCGACTCTGCAACGGGCTTGTTTTGCGCGTTAGGTGTATTGACTGCGTTGCTCGAACGCGAAGAGTCGGGTCAGGGCCAGTGGGTACAAACTTCGTTGCTAGAGTCCATGATCGGCATGCTGGATTTTCAGGCAGCGCGTTGGCTGATTAATAAAGAAATTCCTGAGCAGGCGGGCAACGATCATCCCACTTCGATTCCAACTGGCGTGTTTCCAACTTCGGATGGCCATATCAATATTGCTGGGGCCGGCGCGCAGCAGATGTGGGAGCGACTTTGCAAAGCGGTTGATGGTGAGTATTTGTTGGCAAAAGAAGAATATAAAACCGGTAAATTGCGTTCGACGAATCGGGTCGCGCTTAATCAAGAGCTCGGTGCGATCACCAGTACGCGTTCCACGCAAGAATGGATCGAACGCTTTGAGGCCGCTAGCGTTGCCTGTGGGCCGATCTATCGTATGGATCAAGTGTTCGCAGATGCTCAGACGCGTCATTTGGGAATCGCAACGGCAGTGCATCATCCCGAACTCGGAGACATCGAAGTGGTCGGTCAACCCGTCGGCTTGTCACGCACACCAAGCGAAATTCGTACGGCCACGCCTGCGCGTGGCGGTGAAACCGACGAAGTGATGCGTGAATTTGGCTACAGCGATGCACAGATTGCCGATCTTCGAGCTAGGCTTGTCATTTAAAAATAATTAAACTGAAATCGCTCTGGTCTGGACTGATTCACCAAACAGCCCGACTGGTGTGAGCGTGAATATTGCGTAGATTTGTTTTTAGTATTGAGGATTGCAATGGCAGCGTTACAAAAAATTTATTTGATTCATGCGGGCGATGTCTCAATGAAGCCCGCGCTCGCAAGCTTTGCGGCACTGTGGCCCGAAGCGCGCGTCATGAATCTATTAGAAGATTCTTTGGTGTTGGATGTGCGTGAAGCCGGTCGTTTACCCGATTCGATCCCGAAGCGTTTTGATTTGTTGGGTCAGTATTGTGTGGCGGCAGAGGCGACAGCAATTTTGTTTACGTGTTCTGCTTTCGGTTCAACGATTGAAAGTTTAAAGATTAAACATACTATTCCGATCTTGACCCCTAACGAAGCCTTGTTTGAAGAGGTCATTGAGCGCGGAGGAAAAGTGGCGTTGTTGACGACCTTTGGTCCGTCAATCCCGGCGCTCACCGAAGAGCTTAATGAAATGCTGGCGCTGCGCGGCACCACGCTTGAGGTTGACGCCATGTTGGTCGAGGGCGCCTTTGATGCGTTGATGGCAGGGGATCACGCAGAGCACGATCGAATTATTGCTGAAAAAGTGGCATCGCTTACTGGTTATCACACGATTGTTTTTGGTCAATTTTCGATGGCATCCGCTGCAGCGCAGGCACAAAAACTGGCTTCAGTTCCGGTGCTGACGACGCCGGATTGCGCTGTGCGCAAACTGAAAAAAGTACTACTAGGAGCACAGCATGGTGTATGACGACTTTCAGTTTTTAAAATTTGATCGGCCAGAGGATGGTGTTCTGTTAATTACCTTGAACCGCCCTGAGGTGATGAATGCCACGAATGCTCGACTGCATTGGGAACTTACACAAATTTGGGAAGTGATCCAAAATGATGAGCAAACACGCGTTGCAGTCGTCACTGGCGCTGGAGACCGCGCATTTTCTGCCGGAGGCGATTTGTCGTGGGTTGAGACAATTGTGGGAAATCCAGTGCAAATTGCCGCAGTAAAAAAAGAAGCGGCTGATGTGGTCTACAACATGCTTGCATGCGATAAGCCGATTATTTCAGCGATTAATGGCACTGCGGTGGGCGCGGGCTTGGCCGTTGCTTTACTCGCCGATGTCAGCGTGATGTCTGAGACTGCAAAATTTACCGACGGTCATGTCAAACTTGGTGTGGCGGCGGGCGATCACGCGGCCATCATCTGGCCTTTATTGTGCGGAATGGCTAAAGCAAAATACTACTTAATGACGGCTGATTTTATCGATGGAAAAGAAGCTGAAAGACTTGGGATGGTGACCTTTTGCGTGCCTCATGTTGAATTGATGCCCAGAGCGCTGGCAATTGCAAAAAAATTAGCGATGGGTAGCCAACCTGCAATTCAACATACGAAAAAAGCATTAAATAATTGGATGCGCATGGCCGGTCCGATTTTTGATAACTCGCTGGCGCTTGAGATGCTTGGCTTTTTAGGGCCAGATGCGCGTGAAGGCTTAGATGCAGTGAAAAATAAACGTGCACCCAATTTTCCATCGGCACAATCAAAGAAATAAGGAATTCTAATGAAAGCAGTTTGGTATGAAAAAAATGGTGAAGCGCGCGATGTCTTGGTGCTTGGAGAAATGCCAACCCCCGAGGTCGGTCCGGGTGAAGTCCGTGTGAAGATCAGTGTATCGGGCGTGAACCCTTCTGATGTGAAGTCGCGAAAAGGACGTGCATTGATCGCGCCTCGGATCGTTCCGCACAGCGACGCTGGCGGGGTCATCGATGCAATTGGTGCAGGTGTACCTAAAAATCGACTGGGCCAGCGTGTGTGGACCTGGAATGGGCAGTTTGGTCGCCCCTTTGGCACCTGTGCTGAGTATATTGTCTTGCCCGAGGCGCAAGCCGTTGCGTTGCCCGACAACACAAGTTTTGATGCGGCCGCCTGCATGGGGATTCCAGGGCTAACGGCTTTCGAGGCCGTGCGTCGCTGTGGCGATCTAAAAGGTAAAACAATTTTAGTGATTGCCGCGGCCGCGGCAGTTGGACATTACGCTGCGCAAATGGCGGTGCTAGGCGGTGCGCGAGTCATCGGTACGGTGAGCTCAGAGGCCAAGGCGGCGCATGCGCGTGCGGTGGGTGTGTCAGAGACGATTAATTACAAAACTGAAAACGTGGCGCAACGGGTCTTGGTGTTGACCGGTGGTCGAGGGGTAGACGCGATCATTGATATGGATTTTTCAACAACAGCCGACTTGGTTCGCCAAGGTGCGCTTGCGCCTCACGGTACGGTCGCCTGCTATGGTTCAAATGAATATGCTGACCCATTGATTCCATTTAGAGTTGCCTTGTTCAATACCCTGAGCTTTCAGTTTTTCTTGGTCTATGACTTGACGCCCAGTGAGCGTGCGTTTGCCCTATCCGGGATCAACGATTTGTTGGCCTCTAGCAAACTGGTGCACGCGATTGGCGCGCGCTTTCCTTTGTCAGAAACGATCGCAGCGCACGAAGCGGTTGAGCAAGGCAAAGTGATGGGTAACGCAGTGATTACTATTGCGTAGCCTGAGCAAAACGGTCAGCGTGGGATGGTTTAAACGAATGGGTCGGGCGCTCTGCTGTAGCGCGCCCGATTTATTGTTTAGTTGAAATCCCTGCTTTTTTGATCACGTCACCCCAGCGGGCATAGTCATTGAGATAAAACGTTTCAAAATCTGCCGGGCTGCCCGGCATCACAATTGCGCCGCTCTCTTCAAGCTTTTTTTGTAACTCTGGCACGGCTAAGGTTCTATTCATTGCCGCGTTCACGCGGTCGATGATGGCCTTGGGTGTGCCTGCGGGCGCCATCAAGCCATACCACACGGATGCGACCATGCTGGGGTAGCCGAGCTCTGTAAAGGTGGGTAACTCAGGCAGTTGACTATTACGTTTAATGCTCACGGCGGCAATTGGGCGAAGCTTGCCACTTTTGATATGCGGCAAGAAAGCGGGGATACCATCAAACATCAGATCGACCTGACCGCTGGCCACATCGACCACAGCGGGGGCAGACCCTTTGTAGGGCACGTGTATCAGAGTAGTCTTGGTTTCGGTTTTAAAGAGTTCACCCGACAAATGAGGCGCACTACCGGTGCCCGCCGAAGCAAAGCTCAAGGCTTTAGTCTGGGCCAGGGCGATTAACTCTTTGACAGACTGAACAGGCAATTGAGCGTTGACAGCCAAAATAATTGGAAACTCAGCAATGGCACCAATCGAGACCAGATCTTTGAACGGCGCATAGGGAAGCGAATCGTAAAAATAAGGGCCGATCCCGTGCGTTGAAATCCCAGATTGGAGCAGTGTGTAGCCATCAGGGGCCGCGCGCGCGACGAGTGCACTGGCAATCGTGCCATTTGCTCCGGCTTTGTTTTCGACCAGAATGGTCGTGCCAAGCTCTTTGCCAAAACGCTCTGAGAGGGTGCGCGCAACAAAGTCTGAGGCGCCACCGGGAGGGACTGTGATGATCAGGCGTACAGGCTTATCTGGATATTGAGTCGTCGACACCAGGTTTTGCGCCCAACACGTCTGGCTCAGTGCGGCCACTAAGAGCCCAATCAAGCACGATGATAGATATTTTAAACGCGACATGTAGTGCCTTTATCGTGGAAGAACAACTAGAGGTAGATTATGCAACAGTTTCTTCAGCAATATCTATGCCAATTTTTTAGTTGATATGTTTTAGAATGCCTGTACTCTTTGATTTTGGGCACACCATGAACATTAAACTGGCTGAAAATTTTCGCGCTGTGTTTTACGCGCCGTTTTATGCGACTCATGCCTTGGGGTTGTTTCAGCAAAAAGGGGTGTCGATTACGCTTCTCGAGTCAGCGTCCCCGGGTGCGGGGATTGCCGAGCTTGCACGGGGTAACATTGATGTGATGTGGGGCGGGCCGCTGAGGGTGATTAAAGAGCGCGATCAGTTTGCGCAAACTGCTGGGTCGCTCGTCGCGTTTTGCGAAGTTGCGGCAAAAGATCCATTTTTTTTGCTTCGACGTGCGCAAGCGCAGCCATTCACGCTTAAAGATTTACTGAAACTTAGATTTGCTTCGGTATCTGAAGTGCCAACGCCTTGGCTGTGTCTGCAGCAAGATTTGCGCGATGCGGGCATCGATCCGCTGGCGATTTCTCGGGTAGGCGATCGCAGTATGCAAGACAATCTTGATGCGCTGAAGCGCGGTGAGCTTGATGTGATTCAAGTCTTTGAACCCTACGCATCTATGGCACTGATGCAGACCGGCTTCGAGATTGCGCATGCTGCGAACCAGCGCGGCTACACAGCGTATACAACCTTTATTTCAACAGCTGAGGGGATGCAGCGTCATCAACCTGCGTTCGAAGCGATGATGCAAGCCATTGAGCAGTTCAAGCCCTGGCTGGCTGCTCAGGGGCCTGGCGAATTGGCGCGATTGGTCAAGCCTTTCTATCCTCAGTTAAGTCTTGAATTATTAACGCATTGCTTAACGCGGTATCACGCAGCAGGGCTCTGGACGTGTCGGCGCGCTGTTTCGCGACAAGGTTTCGCACGTCTTGCGGCAAGCATGTTTGACTCTGGTTACATCACGCAGCCCGCGCATTATGAGGCGTGTGTCGCCGAGTGCGCTTACGAATAATTCGTGCTAATGCGCGATCAGCGTATCAAGATCGTTGATGGGGGCAAAACTCTCGGCGCTTGCCATGGGCCAGCCGATTTGAAACACAGGCCGTTGCAACTCACCTGCCAATAGTGATCCTGCTTTGATGCCTGGATACAAGGTCGACAAGAGGTTGATGTGATTGTCGACGCTGCGGCAGGCGATGTGTGTGGTGGTGACATCGTTGGGGTGCTGAAGCCCAGAGGCTTGTAAGAGCTCGGCCAGGGCGTGCAAGGTGTTTTGATGAAAATGCGCGACGCGCGGTGCTTTGTCCAGAGGCACCAAGGCTTTTTGACGTTCAGGATCTTGCGTGGCGACCCCGGTTGGGCAACGACCGGTGTGGCATT
>CAIYCP010000026.1 GCA_903924715.1 uncultured beta proteobacterium | reverse complement strand
GAGACCCCCATGACCGAAGATATCCTGATTAATGTCACGCCTTTTGAGACTCGGGTGGCACTTGTCGCCCAAGGCGCGGTGCAAGAGTTACATATCGAACGGACGATTCAGCGCGGACAAGTCGGCAATATCTACCTAGGCAAGGTTGTGCGCGTTTTACCCGGGATGCAAAGCGCTTTTATCGACATTGGGCTTGAAAAGGCTGCCTTTCTGCATATTGCTGATTTACGCGAAAACCGTAGCGCACGCAGCCTCAATATCCCACCCACTCCGATTGAAAAGCTGCTGTTTGAGGGCCAAAGCCTGATGACACAGGTTATTAAGGACCCCATCGGCACCAAAGGCGCCCGCCTCTCAACACACATCAGCAGCGCAGGCCGAATGCTGGTGTATTTACCCCATGAACCCCACATTGGCATTTCGCAGAAGATTGGCTCTGAGGCAGAACGACACGCCCTGCGCGATCGAGTCCAGGCACTGGTGCCCTCGGGCGAGGCAGGCGGTTTTATCGTTCGTACTCAGGCCGAATTGGCAACCGACGATGAATTAAGCGCCGACCTGGACTATTTAAAAAAGCTTTGGGCAAATGTACAAGCGGCTGCGCGTACCCGCCCCGCTACGAGCCTATTGCATCAAGATCTTACGTTGGCACAACGCGTATTGCGCGATATGGTTTCACCCAATACGAATCGGATTATGGTCGACTCGCGCAGCACCTGCGCGGCGCTTATTACTTGGGCACAAACCTATACGCCTTCGGTCGTCAACAGCATCGTGCATTACAGCAGCGAACGCCCTTTGTTCGACACCGCGAATACTGAACAAGAAATTAAACTCGCGCTATCGCGACGCGTTGATCTGAAATCAGGCGGCTACTTGATCATTGATCAAACTGAAGCGCTCACGACCGTTGACGTCAATACCGGCGGCTTTGTTGGCGGCCGCAACTTTGACGACACTATTTTTAAAACCAATCTTGAGGCTGCCCAAGCCGCGGCACGTCAATTACGCCTGCGTAATCTTGGCGGGATCATCATTCTTGATTTTATTGATATGGATGAACCTGGACATCGCGAAGCAGTGATGGCCGAACTGACAAAGGCCTTAGCACCCGATCGCACCCGTATCACGATCAATGGCTTCACGCAGTTAGGTCTCGTCGAAATGACACGCAAACGTACGCGCGACTCTTTGGCACATCAACTCTGCGAGCCCTGCCCGACCTGCCAAGGCCGCGGCAACGTACGCACCAATCGCAGCGTTTGCTATGAAATTTTGCGCGAAATTTTGCGCGAAGCACGTCAATTTAATCCGCGTGAATTTAAAATTCTTGCCGCACAAAATGTTGTTGATTTATTTTTAGAAGAAGAAAGCCAGCACCTGGCCATGCTGGGTGACTTTGTGGGCAAGCGCATTTCACTTGAAGTCGCGAGTGACTATAGCCAAGAGCAATACGACATTGTGTTGATTTAATTACGTCAAGTTTCCAGTCTCGGATTTTTCATTTAGCTGCCGCCTTTACAGCGTCTGACAACAGCACGCCAAGTATTTTCATCCCGTCAAACAGCCGCTTACAGACACCAACCGATATCACAGCGCTAGCGATATACTACAGGCCATATAAATAAAATCAAAAGTTACCGGTCGGAGCTTGCATGAGCCACGTAATACATCGGTCCTTCCGAAACACTCCAGCAATCGCGGTTTCGGGTCAGGGCGTCACACTGCGCGACTCGCTTGGTCGAGAATACCTTGACGGCTCGAGCGGCGCTGCGGTTTCAATACTGGGGCATGGTCATCCTGATGTCATTGCAGCAATGCATGCGCAGATCGACCGACTGAATTATGCGCATACCTCTTTCTTCACAACAGAAATCGCCGAAGAACTCGCTGACGAATTGATTCGCTCGGCGCCGCAAGGTCTCAGCGACGTGTACTTCGTCAGCGGCGGGTCTGAGGCCGTAGAGGCCGCCTTGAAGATGACGCGCCAGTACTTTCTTGAAATCGGACAACCACAACGAACGAAGTTCATCGCACGGCGCCAGAGCTACCACGGCAATACTTTAGGTGCACTGGCGGTCGGTGGCAATGAATCGCGACGCATGCCCTATGCGCCGATACTCATCCCAGTGACGCATGTGTCAGCCTGCTACCCGTACCGAGATCTTCACGCGAACGAGACAGACCTGCAATACGGGCAACGACTCGCAGCCGAATTAGAGGCCACTATCCTGCGAGAAGGACCCGAAAGTGTCATGGCCTTCATCATTGAGACGGTCGGCGGTGCCACAGCGGGCGTACTGACACCTGTGCCCGGATACTTGCGGGCCGTGCGCGAAGTGCTTGATCGTCATGGCGTGCTGCTGATTCTTGACGAGGTGATGTGTGGCATGGGTCGCACGGGTACGCTTTATGCGAGTGAGCAGGAAGGCGTTGTGCCAGACCTTGTCACCATTGCTAAAGGTTTAGGCGGCGGCTACCAACCAATTGGGGCCGTACTTGTGCAAAGAAAAATTGTCGAAGCAATGTCGAAAGGTAGCGGTTCTTTTTTGCACGGACACACCTACATTGGGCATCCAGTGGCCTGCGCAGCAGCGCTTGCAGTTCAGCGTGTGATACAGCGAGATGGCTTGGTGCAACGCGTGCGAGAAAACGGTACCGCTTTTGGCGCGATGCTGCGTGAACAACTCGCAGACCATCCCCACGTCGGAGACATTCGTGGCCGCGGCTTGTTCTGGGGTATCGAATTCGTCAGCGACCGCTCGACCAAGGCCCCTTTCGATCCGAGCCTGCAGATCCATGCCGTTTTGAAAAAAACCGCAATGAAAAATGGCTTGCTGTGTTACCCGATGGGCGGCACGATCGACGGCAAACGGGGCGATCATGTGGTGCTTG
>CAIYCP010000025.1 GCA_903924715.1 uncultured beta proteobacterium | reverse complement strand
GACGAGCAGCACTTTGATATCCTTTTTAACGATCTTGCCATAGCCAGACTTGGGCATGACATCCCAAAAGAAAATATGGCGCGGCCAGCGATATTTAGCGCAACGACCTTCAAGATAACCAAGTAATTCACTTGCAGCCACCTCGCTAGCCTCTGTGCGTTTCACCACCACGGCCACGCCGATCTCGCCCCACTTGGCGTCTGGCATCCCAACAATGGCGACTTCAGCCACAGCAGGATGCGTGAGTAGTACCTCTTCGACTTCGCGAGGGTAGACGTTAGAGCCACCTGAAATATACATATCGGATTCACGTCCTGTGATGTACAGCAACCCGCGGGCATCCATTTTTCCGAGATCGCCGGTATGAAACCAACCACCCCTGAGCGCCTTTTCGGTGGCCTCAGGATTGCCGTGATAGCCGGCGAAGACACCGGGCCCACGGCAACAGATTTCACCGATTTCATCCGTCGCAACGCGTTCAAGTTTTTCGTTGAGGATGGCAACTTCCATGCCAACCCTTGGACGACCGCAAGAACCGACGTTCGCATTTTCGTCATGATCGTCAGCCGAATGCATTTCAGGTGGAAGCACCGTAATGTTGCCGGTGACTTCGCCTAAGCCAAAGTACTGAACGATCACTTTGCCTAATTTTTCGAGTGCGCGTTTTTGGTCGGCGCGGTACATCGGTGCGCCGGCGTAGACCATGTAGCGCAACGAACTGTGATCGTACTGGTCAACCGCAGGGTGCTCGACTAACATTTTGACAATGGTGGGTACGGTAAACAGATTGCTCACCCGGTAGCGTTCGACAAGCTGCCAGAAAAGCTCTGGATCAAATTTCTCGCTCGACATCAAAATCGTCGCGGCCCCGCGTGCAACGTTTAATAAGGCATGAATGCCCGCACCATGCGATAAAGGCGCCACCGCAATCGAGCAGTCGCGCTGCGTCGTGCCCGGAATAATCTCTGCAAGATGATTGGTCACCACAAACGCCATCTGGCCATGTGTCAGGATGCCGGCCTTGGGTTTGCCTGTCGTGCCTGAGGTATAAAAAAACCAAAGCGGATCATCGTAGTGAACCGTTTCTTCTTGACTAATCGTGCCAAGGTGTTTGGCCACAAGCGCTTCATAAGAAAGCTCTCCCGTCCGGGCGTTTCCAATCACAATGACATGCTTAAGCGTTTTGGATTCGAGCTTGACGGCGTCAGTGTGACCATGAAAGATATCTTCAACAATCATTGCAACCGCGCCGCTTGAAGCGCCTAAATACGCGACTTCAGGCGGAGTCAGACGAAAGTTCGTGGGAACCCATACGCAGCCAAGTTTGAAGGCCGTCCAGCAGTTCTCAAAGGTTTGAATGTTATTGCGCGATTGCAACAGGATGCGGTCGCCTTTCTTAAGGCCGAGTTCGCGTAATGCAGCAACCATGGCATCGACGCGAGCATTAATTTCAGACCAGGTCCAGCTTTGCTCGCCTTGGATCAGCGCCGTATGCTGTGGGTAGAGCGTGGCGGTGTGCGTGAGCAACCGCCCCAAGTTCATCGCTTGCGCTGGGTTCACGTTGCTTCCAGCACGCTCAGATAATTTGCGACGGCGGCACCGCCCATGTTGAAGACCGCTCCGGTATGCGCGTTGTTGATTTGCATGTCACCAGCTTGCCCTGAGAGTTGCATGGCGGCCATCACGTGTTGTGACACGCCAGTCGCACCGATCGGATGCCCGCGCGACTTTAAGCCGCCTGAAGGATTAACCGGCAATTTGCCATCTTTGCAGGTGATGCCTTCAAGAATGACCCGAGCGCCTTGGCCATGAGGCGCCAAGCCCATTGCTTCGTATTCAAGCATTTCAGCGATGGTAAAGCAGTCGTGAGTTTCAACAAACTGAAGATCATCGAGTGTGCGCTGGGCATTGGCCAGGCCTTTTTGCCAAGCCAGTGCTGCGCCTTCAAAGCGTGTTGGATCACGCATCGACAGCGGTAAAAATTCATTGATGTGTGTACGCGAACGCCAACGCACAGCGGGCACCTTAGCGCCTGGAATCGGCTCGTTTGAAAGCACCAGCGCCGCAGCGCCGTCTGAAACCAATGAGCAGTCTGAACGCTTTAAGGGGCCGGCCACAAATGGATTTTTTTCGGAAGGGTTACGACAAAAGTCGAAACCCAGATCACGACGCATATGCGCGTAAGGGTTGTGTACCCCGTTTGAATGATTCTTGGCTGAAATAGCCGCCAGTGCATCAGATTGGTCGCCAAAGCGCTCGAAGTAGCCACTTGCGATTTGCCCAAAGACGCCAGCGAAACCGCCTTCGGTGTGTGCTTCTTCTTTGACAAACGATGCTTTCAATAAGATGTCACCGATTTCTTTGTTCGGCAGACCATTCATTTTTTCGATGCCCAACACCAGGACCCGTTTAAAGCGACCTGCGGCCAGTGCATCGAGCGCAGACCAGATCGCAGCCGAACCGGTAGCACAGGCATTTTCCATTCGAACCGATGGAGTATGACGAAACTCAGGGATCGCCACGCCCATCAGCGCGCCGGTGAAGTCTTGTTGCACAAAACCTGCATTGAAATGGCCTACAAAGATGCCATCGATATCGCTAGGTGTCAGACCTGCACTGGCAATGGCGGGCAGGGCGGCATCACGAATTAACTGCACGAAATCGATGTTATCGAGTTTGCCAAAGGGGGTATGGCCCCAGCCGACGATATAAGGTTGATTCATGGCGATATCCTATTCGTGATAATGGGTATAGGTCTTGGGTGATCCTGCGCGTGCTTTAGATTGAGCCGTCCTGGTTTTGACGCAAGGTGGGGATGCCCACGCCCGAGGCATCAAAACCGCCATCAACTGCGAGTACTTGCCCATTGATGAAGGCCGCCTCGGGGCTACATAAGAAGCCGACCGCATTGGCGATTTCTTCTGGAGTGCCGTAACGGTTCATTGGGATCGTGTCGTAGTAGTCAGCGCGAATTGCAACGCTGTGCACAAGTTTTGACATTTCGGTGTCGACTGGGCCCGGTGCGACCACATTGGCACGAATGCCAATTGTGCCGAGTTCGACCGCTTGTTGTTTGGTTAAATGAATGATCGCGGCTTTGCTTGTGCCGTAGGCTACGCGTAGCGTGCTGGCACGTAGACCTGAAATTGAAGCAATGTTAACAATTGAACCACTGCCATTTTTTTTCATGACAGCGATGCAAGCCTGTGAACATAAAAAAGCACCATCGAGGTTGGTGCCTAACACGTAACGAAATTCTTCAAAGGTCGTCTCGCCGATGGGTTTAAAGACGGCGACCCCTGCGTTATTGACCAGCGCGTCGATGCGACCAAATTTTTGTTCGACCTGATTGATTGCTGTTTGCACTTGAGCCGGAACTGAAACATCACAATGCAGGGCCAACACACGCGTCGCGTCATTCAGAGCCTGTTCGGTCTGCTTCAGTGTGGCCGCTTCGGTATCAAGAATGGCAACGCGATAGCCATGGGCGAGAAACCATTTGGCTACCGCCAGGCCAATCCCGCGGGCGCCACCGGTCACCACCGCAACGGGCGGTTGGGTTGAAGTCGGGCGATTGATGGTGGGTGCGGAAGTGGTCAAAGAGAGCTCCGAGTGAGGTTTTTGTGGGTATAGACGAAACTTTAACAAAATGCAGCTGCGCACGGGGATAAACGGCCAAAGCTAAGTATAGATTTGTTTACTGGGCTATGCTTTATACAGAGGCATCTTCAGGTTAAGGTGTCGCTAGCAACAAGGCGCCAGACCCAAAAAAGACACAAACGGAGCACAGCATGGCCTTAAAACTCTTTGAACTCGTCGGTTCGGAAACGAATCGTCCCTTTAGCCCCTATTGCTGGCGTATTCGCATGGCGTTGGCCCATAAAGGCCTAGATGCTGAGCTGGTGCCGTGGCGGTTTTTAGAGAAAGCTGCCCTTGAGCCCAGTGGGCAGGGAAAAGTGCCGGTCTTGGTTCATGATGGTAAGTGGGTGTTTGAATCATGGGAAATCGCAAAGTACCTTGAAACCCAGTTCCCAGACCGCCCTTCGTTGTTCGGTGGTCCACAGGGTCAGGCATTGAGCTTGGTTTATTCGAATCTTGGCGATGTGCACGCAGGTCAAATCGTCAGGTTTGTCTTGATGGATATATATAAGCACCTTGATGTCGCGAATCAGGCGTATTTCCGAGAAAGCCGCGAACAACGTTTTGGCATGACGCTTGAACAAGTCGTGCTTGATCGAGACGCCAAATTGCAGGGTTTTCGCGATAGCCTAGGGCCGCTTAGAAATGTGCTCAAGGTGCAGCCATTTTTTGGGGGTGAGACCCCTTTGTATGCTGATTACGCAATTTTTGGCCAATTTCAATGGTCGCGTGCGATCAGTGATTTTGAACTCTTGGCCGCGGATGATCCACTTGCACAGTGGCGGGCTCGCTTACTGAAGGCGTTTAGCGGGATGGCGTTGGCCGCACCCGCATACGCTTAGTCTTTAAGGGCTGAAGTGATGACAACATTCGTTCAATGCCGCGCGAGGGCTGTGGCTGCACTGGCTGGCTTGTTGCTCGCCTTGCCTTGCTTTGCACAAACTTACCCTGATAAGCCGATCAAATGGGTCGTGCCCTATCCGCCAGGGGGCACCACCGATGTCGTTGCGCGAAGCATTGCACAAGCAATGGGTGAGCGCTTAGGCGTGGCAATTGTGATCGAAAATAAAGGCGGTGCCGCAGGCGTCATCGGCATGCAAACCGTGGCCAAGGCAGCCCCTGATGGGTATACCTTTCTAGTCAGTGATGCCAGTTTGGCCACCGCGCCGAGTCTGAACAAGCAACTGAGCTTTGATCCCGCCAAAGATCTGCAGGCGGTATTTTTATTTGTGACTGTGCCGCACGTGGTGTTGGTTTCCCCTGACTCGGGTATTCAGACCCTTGCAGATTTGCTTGCGCGTGGCAAGCAAGACCCCGAAAAACTGTACTTTGCCTCGGGTGGAATTGGCTCGCCTTTGCATTTATCTGGTGAAGCGCTTAGAACCAGTGCTGGTATCAAATGGGTACACGTGCCCTATAAAGGTGGTGGCCCCGCAATCTTAGCCGTCATGAGTGGTGACGCGCAGATCGTGACCCCCTCGTTACCTTCGGTGATGGGGCATATTCAAAGTGGCAAACTGAAAGCCTTAGCTGTGACGTCTTCGGTGCGCTTAGGTAGCCTGCCCAATATCCCGAGTGTGGCTGAATTGGGTTATCCCGGTGCAGCTGCGATGGGCTGGATTGGGCTGCATGCGCCGACGGGTTTACCCGTTGAGATTTTGCAAAGAACGCAAGGTGCTGCAAAGCTCGCCCTGTCTGACTCTGTGCTCACGAAACGTTTGCAAGAGCAAGGCTCGGATTTGGCGGTCGACGCCTCGGCATCGGCCTACGCTTTATTTGTGACGAACGAGGCGAAACGCTGGGAGCAAATTGTTAAAGCAGCGGGTATTCAGGCAGAATAGACAAAACAGTGAGGTGAAAGAGGTTTCGGTGCGCTTAAAAATGGTGCCGCAGTCGAGTTCAAGCAGTTAATTAAAAGCTCAGCAACAGAGATTGCCCGATTGTCAAAAAGACAACGAAATTAAAACAGAGAGACAAACATGCATATCGACATGAGAATAAGTCGTTGGGTGGTGACTGCACTGGTGCTGCTCGGTGCTGGCGGAGTCTTATCCCAAGAGATTCAGCGCGGCGGAACCTTGTCTTTCGGAATTGTGGCCGAGCCACCCTCGTACGATTGCCATGCGATGCAAACCTTTGCGGTGATTCAACGCGTGGCGCCGCATTATTCAACCTTGCTCAAGTATGAGCAAAATAATTATCCAACTGTGGTTGGGGATTTGGCGCAAAGCTGGTCGGTCTCGCCAGACGCGATGACCTACACCTTTACGTTGCGTCCAAATATCAAGTTTCATGATGGCACGCTCTTGACCTCAGAAGATGTCAAGGTTTCATACGAGCGAATCATGTCGCCATCCAATGGCGTGGTGTCTGCGCGTCGAGACCTCTTTGAGACCGTCGACAGTGTTCAGGCGCCAGACGCCAGAACCATTGTTTTCAAAATGAAGCAGGTCGATTCATCCATTGTCGAAAGTGGTTTTGCGTCACCGTGGAACTGTATTTATAGTGCAGCTAAACTCAAAATTGATCCAAATTTTCCTACCCGTAATGTGCTGGGAACGGGGCCTTTTAAATTTGTTGAGCATGTCGCTGGATCGCACTGGGTCGGTGCTAAATTTGATGATTATTTTATAAAAGATCGACCGTATCTTGATGGGTTTCGTGCGATCACTTTAGGCACGTCTGCCATGTTGAATGCGATGGAAGGTGAACATATTCTGGCCGAGTTTCGCGGCTTTGCGCCACCCGAGCGCGATCGGCTTGTTCGTACTCTGGGTGATAAGGTCAACGTGTACGAAAGCGATTGGTTGTTTCATATGTTGATGAGTGTCAATACTAAGAAGAAACCTTTTGACGACGAGCGCGTGCGTCGGGCGCTTTCTTTGGCGATTGACCGTTGGGGCGGCTCTGTTGCCTTACGCAAAGTGTCGTCTCTTGGCCCGGTTGGTGGTGCGTTAATGCCCGGCGGTAAATGGGCAGCGACTGAGGCTGAAATGGTTCAGTGGCCGGGCTTTGGTAAAAATATTGAGGCCAATCGCGCTGAAGCGCGCCGGTTGTTGAAAGAGGCGGGCGCCGAGAATTTGACCTTCACCTTAAGTAATCGCAATATTGCACCGTTTGTGACGGTGGGCATTTATATGATTGATCAATGGCGCCAGATTGGTGTCAAGGTGCAGCATAAGCAGCATGAAACCGCAGGGTGGTTTGCGGCAAGAAGCAGTGGTGATTTCGACATCATGGTGGATTCGTTTGTTGATGTGAGTACAGATCCAACGACGGGGTTGTCAAAGTATTTGTCGGCTGAGCGAGGCAGTCAAGTCGCAACGTTTGCAGTGGATCCAACCCTTGATGAATTGTTCGAACAGCAGGGCCGCGAGCTCGATGCCGTTAAGCGGCGTCAACTCGTGCGCGAGTTTGAAATGCGCGCCATGACCAAGGCGTATGCCGTGCCATTTTTACATATGAGTCGTAATGTTGTGTTGAGCAGTCGAGTCCACGGCTGGACAATTTCCCCGTCTCAAATGATCTATCAAGATCTGAGCGATTTATGGTTGAGCCCGCCTAAAAAATGAGTCTGAATCGTTCTGCTGATTTATTGTCTGTACGCGACTTGTCTGTTGAGTTTCGCACAGAGCGGGGCACGCTTGAAGTGGTGCGACGCGTCAGTTGGTCAATTGCGCCCGGCGAGATGCTGGCGATCGTGGGCGAATCTGGCAGCGGTAAATCGGTGAGTGCGTTGGCCATCATGGGGTTGTTGGCCAAGCCTGCAGGTCGCATTTCAAACGGTGAGATTATTTTTGATGGTAAGTCGTTGACGGGTATGCCTGAGCGCGAGTTACGTGCGCTGCGTGGCCGTGATATTGCCATGATTTTTCAAGAGCCCATGAGTAGTCTGAATCCAATCTTGACGATTGGTCGCCAGATTATGGAACCGTTACGGTTGCATTTAAAAATGGATGCTGAGCAAGCGCAGGCGCGCGCCGTCGAACTATTGACGCTTGTTGGAATTTCAGATCCAGAGCAGCGGCTCAAGCAATACCCGCAT
>CAIYCP010000024.1 GCA_903924715.1 uncultured beta proteobacterium | reverse complement strand
CAGTTCAAGCAAGGCCGCGATGCGACCCGTGACTTGCACCGAACCGGTCGTGGGTTCGGTGGTGCCGGTGATCATTTTGAGTAGTGTGCTTTTGCCCGCACCGTTCATGCCGATGATGCCGATAGCCTCGCCGGGCTTGACTTCAAAATTAAGGCCTTGCAACACCCACTTTTGCGTGTGGCGTGGCGGGCTAAATGGGATCAGCCACTCAGCTAAGCGCGCGCTGCGCGTGGGATATTGTTTATAGGCTTTGCCTAAATCGCGAACGCTAATGGTGCCCATTACAGCTCGTCCACCATTTCACCGGCATGCTTGCTAAACAAACGTGCACCGGTAATGCACAACACAACCGCAATCAAGGTAATCGGCCACAGAGATATCCAATCAGGCCGCTGGCCATTAACTAGAATCTGCTGATAGGCGGCCATCAAATGCGTCATTGGATTGTGGCTGAGCAATTGCTGAAAGAAGGGCGGCAAAATATTGATGGGGTAGACGATGGGTGTTGCCCAAAACCAAAACTGCAACACGATGGCCGACAGTTGCCCGACATCGCGAAAAAATACATTTAATACGCCAAGGGTCAAACCTAATCCTGCTGACAACATCACTTGTATCGCCAACACTGGGATCAAGGCCAAAAATATCTTGCCCGGAAACGCCCCCGTGACGAACAGAAATACCGTAAACAACGCAAAGATAATGACAAAGTTAACCAGTGCATTGGTCAGCGCAATGATGGGCAAACACATCCGCGGAAAATTAATCTTTTTAAGTAGATTGGCGTTTTCAATAAAAACGTTTTGCCCACGCGTGACGGCTTCAGTAAAAAAAGACCAGGTCAGCACGCCTGCGCACAAATAAATGCTGTAAGCGAATTCGCTGTCAACACCGGGCAGTTTGCTGCGCATGATCTGCGAAAACACCACGGTGTAAACAATAATCATCACCAACGGGCGGATCACTGTCCACGCCGCACCGAGCAACGAGTTTTTATAGTTGGCCTGAAACTCGCGCTGCACGCTACCTAGAATAAAACCGCGATAGCCCCAGAAGGTTTGAAGAAGCCCCATCAGTGGATGCACCGGCTAGGCACGGGCTTCACGCGCGACCGTAGTGGTCTTCAAAGCGCACGATATCGTCTTCACCTAAATAATTGCCGCTTTGCACTTCGATCAGGACCAAATCGATTTTGCCGGGGTTTTCAAGACGATGTTTGTGGCCCGCGGGGATGAAGGTAGATTCGTTGGTAGCGATCAACAGATCTTGATCCCCGTTCACCACCTTGGCCATACCGTCGACCACAATCCAGTGCTCACTGCGGTGATGATGCATCTGTAACGACAGCGACGCACCGGGCTTGACCACAATACGTTTCATCTTAAAACCCGAGCCCTCTTCAAGCACGGTGTACGTGCCCCAAGGGCGATGCACCGTGCGATGTAGTTTATAGGCTTCGTGCCCAAGCTTTTTAAGTTGGCCCGCGATTTGTTTGACATCTTGCGAGCGGTCTTTATGGGCCACAAGCAAGGCATCGGGGGTATCAATGATGATCAAGTTATCAACGCCCACGGCTGCGATTAAGCGGCCAGAGGCTTGGATAAACGTATTGCTGACATCGTGCAAATACGTTTCGCCTTCAAGGCTATTGCCATTGGCGTCTTGCGGGATCAGGTCGCCCAATGCGTTCCACGAACCAATATCGCTCCAACCAATATTGCAGGCCACAATCGCAGCATGCTTAGTTTTTTCCATCAAGGCGTAGTCGATTGAAAT
>CAIYCP010000023.1 GCA_903924715.1 uncultured beta proteobacterium | reverse complement strand
TCCAAATCGTTAAGTGCATACCCTTCGTTATTGTCTTGCTGACGTCAACCGTCAATGCCCAAAGCGCAAACTCTATACTTGGCGGAATGACTGGGATTTTGCAAGGTATTAATCAAAGCCAATCACAGTCGCAAAATGACAACCAAGGACTACAAGCGGCATTAGATAGGGAGCGAGCCAACACCGACCCTCGTTTGGCTCCATTAAGTCCCAATGGTGGGTTAAGCCAAAGGTCGCAACAAGCTATTTGGTCAACTCTCAACAGTCTGCTGGAGACCAGCACGGGCAATTCGCAAAAGCGGTGGGTTAGTGATGAGTACAACACTCGCACCACTGGTTCGGTCACTGTGTACAACGTCGAGGTTAGTCAGTTTGGATTGCCCTGTCGGAAATTCCATCTGGACATTGTGTTCCCCAATGGAGTGACCGGAGATGTTGACGGCTCAGCATGTCGGGAGCAAGGTGGTTGGCGATGGTTGAGTGGGATGAGATAAAAACAGGCTGTTTTTGACCAGCTCGCAAGAAAGAACTCGCACCCCTATAAAAACCATAATCTATTAAAACTATATAAACAGGTAAAACAGCGAAAACCAATAGCAGTGCGACAGGCGTCTCCTTGTCCTTTTCTTGAGCCGATTGTATTTGTTTTCACTGTTTCATCTGTTTTTAGTTTTAAGGTGTACGCGCCTAATCAATCAATTGCTGAGTAAAAGCGAGCGTTATGTGCCCCGTTGGTCCAGCGCCACAGTGGTTCTTTGCACAGTCCATCATCAATATAACGATTTAGCACGGACTCAATAGCCTGTCGGCTGTATGCCTGTTCCCGAGTCTTTGCAGCTGCGTGCAGTTGCGTGAGGTTTTTTTTACCGACTTTTATTTCCTGAAGAATAAACTCTATTAGGTCGTTATCCTGCTGGCGTAATTGCTTCAGCCGAAGAATTTCCACCGTATCGACATACGCCGGTTCAATACTTACGGTTCGGTCGGTGTGAATGGTAAAGGTAACATTTGCAGCGCCCGCTCTGTCTTTGTCAATTTCAGCTGATACGGTCGTGGTGCCATCTTGATTTTTCACGGGATTAAAATAAATTAACTCATCAACATCGTTGCGAGTGTCGGCAGTCCCTTCATAAATAAGTTTTCCGTCTGAACCACGATGCTTATTAACGTGGGCAAGCGAGATGATAGTCATGCCTTTGGTGCTCAAGCGACGAAACAATTTAAATAGATTTTTTTGTTCACTTTTTTGTATGACATTTACTAGTTTTTTTAGCGTATCGACAATGACGACAACTTTAGCGTAATCGCCATTTTGAGATGCAGCCTTTTTGAAGAAGTCCAATACGTCATCTGTCGACTTTCCTTCCTGCAAATCTGGTGCAATTAAATGGTACTTATGCGCATCAGCGTGTTTTTGATAGTATTCCATGTCGGATAGCGACGCATCCATATTGATGTAGTACACCTCATAGCCTTTGGCTGTTATGTGTGCGGCGGCGTTAATCAATATTGTGGTTTTCCCCCCATTGGCTTCTGAACAGATAGTGATGATATGTCCAGCTTTAATAAGTCTCAAATATATAAAATCCGTTTTCTGTACATTAGCCATTAACTCGTTAGTAACTTTCATTTCAAGAAGTATCCTCAAATTTCTACGCGCCTCTCTTTCAGCAAGCGAATGGGTGTTGTCAATGATTGCTTTGTCAAATTCGTTACCATCGTGTTCATTCATGATTGACCGTCCTCAATAAATCATTGAGGTCACCCGTCGGTGAAATCATTAGGTGAACGGTTGAGCCGACTAGCGCCCAACGCCTGCCACAGCTCAGCGCCGCAGCTTCGCCGCCACCATCCTTATCGTTGTCCACGGCGATGCTCAAACATTCAATTCCATTTAATACTGGAAATTTAGCTAAATTGGCTTTGTTCACACACGACCAAACAGGTCTCATGCTGTGGGCAAGGCTTAAGGCTGTTTCAATGCCTTCGGCAATGCCGAGTCCTGTGGAGACGTACTCGTCTGGGTATAGTCTGATGACTCCGTTCGAGCGATGTCCGGCTAGGGTGCGTCTAGGTGGTTCTATTGCTGCCTTTCTGGTTGGTGTTATCCACGTGAAATGCAGGCTGACCGGTACTCTGGTGACTGGGTTAGTAATCAGACCGACCAGGGCTGCTCCAACGTGGTTGGTGAGGCCATGCGGTAGCGATGGATGAAATCTCAAATGCCCATCGCTAGGTGGCAATACGCAGTGTCTTGATAACAGGTACTGACCGCCAATATTTTCGGCGGTTACAGGACTGCACTGGTTCCAAATTGATGTGCCTCTATCTGAGAGGGTCTCTCTTGCTTGTGACTTACTTAGTTTTGGGATGGCAGTTAAGTCAAGATTCAGTCGCTTACCGGAACACGGTTTAAATCCGCAGCGGTGGCAGATTCCCGTGCCTGAGCCGTCTGAATTGATGCGGATGCATAGCGTATTTTCACGCTTGTGTGGATGTGTAATTGAGCACTGTGGGCATCTGTGCCGAGACTCTCCGAGTGGATATGTCGCCCATGGCAGTTCAAGTGGTGTTAACATTTTGACGTAGAGTTTGAGTTGGTCAGAAGTAGGTGGGGGCGTCTTTGCGGGACGCCCTTGTTGTTGGTGCTTCATGCTGGAGCACCTCTACTTTGAGCTATACGCTCGTCAATCCACTGCGCTACCTCGGTTGCCAACCAACGCTTGGTACGTGTGCCGCACGATATCGGTTTGGGAAAACCTTCTTCCCGCATCTTGGTGTAAATGCTAGTTGTGGACTTGAAGTCGGTTAGTTTTTTTACTGAATTAATGTCAATTAGTTGCAATGCTCTTAAGTCGGTAGTCATTATGTTCCTCGCCGTGAGTAGTTGTCACAGTTTGAAATTTAAAGCTACTTAGGCACTGCCTCTCGGGCCTTGTCGACTGAGATATCGTTACACCGGTATTGAGGTTGTTCTACCGGTAGAACTGCGTTTATTTTGCAACATTGCAGGTAGACCATTCCTTTCGAATCCATTTTGCGATAGATGATTGAGCCGGAGGATTTCGGATTTTGTAGTTTGGGTCTAATTTGTTTTTTTCCTCCTCCTCCTCTTTTATTTTTAATCTCATATCCTCAGTAAATGCGTTAAGGGTTTTATAGCGATTTGGTTGCAATTGCCAAGCATCCCAGCAAGTTTTTATAAAGATTTTAAATTGAGCAGTTCTTCCATGTGTGTGCCGTTTAGTGACGTTGTGACTTTGTTTCTTTGATTCAGATGACGATTCAATAAAAGCCCGAGTGCCGGAAGGAATGCCGTGTTCAATTTGTTCAATTAAATATTGGTTTTTTTTATTAAATTTTATTTTTTTATTAGAAGTGAAGAACGTTAATTCACTTTGAAATTTTTCCTCGACCCGAGATTCTTTATCTCTCAAGTCCACAAGCCCACAAATGATGTTGACTAGGTCGGCACGGGTGATAGTTCGACTATTAAATAGAGCATTGTGAAGCTCGTCCAATTCAGACTTTTCTAGATTGTGTTTATTTAATAGCTGTTCGATATGCTCTTCGGTCATTGACAGTCCTTATTTGTTCTTTTCAGCTAAGACAATGCAGTTTTTAGGCGCTTTTTATATGGATTACGTTGGATTGTTTGAGCAAAATTTCAAGGTAATTGCCGAGCTTGAGCCACGCCTCGGCTTTCTCCTTTCGATAGTCGTACTTCATGTAGTGGCGCCTGACCTTAGAGCCGGCAATAACGTGGTTTTGGCAACGGTCGATGACTTCGAGTGTCACGCCAAGTTCTTGCATGAGCGTTGCGCCAGTGCGTCTTAGGTCGTGTGGTGTCCACTCGCCGCTTTGGCCATTTGATAGGACTAGTGAGTTATCGTTAACTCGGTTTTTAAGCAACTTTCTGTTCTTGAACATTATTTGCCGGTCACCGATTTGCTTTGAGATAGTCTTTTCATTGAGTGGCTGTTTGCTATCCTTTGAAGATGGAAATAGCCAGACGGTTTCGCCGGTAAGTTTTTTAAGGACTGTGAAGGCAGATAATGCGAATGGTGATAACGTGACCGTCTGGTCTTGTTTCTTGCCTCGCTCGCCCTTTGTGTTTTCGGCGGGAATAAACCAAGTGGCTTCGTCGAAATCAACGTGACTCCACTTTGCTTTGAGTAGTTCACCGATGCGGCATAGTGTGGACAGACAAATCCAGATGGCGCACTGTGATTCGTCGGCTAACGGGCGTCTGGTGGTGCGTCTGTTGGGTGATGCCTCATACTCAGCTTGTGAGGTTAAGAGTATTGACGCTAGTTCTTTGATTTCAGACGGGCTCAATACTCGACTGCGCTCGTGCACGTAGTCATGAGAAACCAATTTCATAATGTCTACTAAGGCAACTGGGTTTCCGTCAATTAAAAGCCCACGCCACGGTTGACGCTTTTCAGCCCAACGCATCATTTGCGCTAAGTCTCGTGCGAGCAGAATAGCGGTGCGTTGTACGCCTCTAGAAATGACGTCACGATACATCTTGAGCACCGCTTGTTCGGTCAGGTCTTTAAGGGCAAGTTTGCCTATGGCGGGCAGTACATCTTTTTCGAATGTACGGCGCAAGTCTGAATTGCCATCCTTGCGACTCACTCCGTCCTTTATCCAAGTGTCAAACAGGTCTTGCACCGTAGCTTGAGCTTCAAGAGTTTTTTTCGCTTTGTCGATTGCGGCTTGATTGGCGAGATTAAGTGCGATGACGGTGGCTTTCTTTTGTGCCGTCGGCTCTAAGCCTTTCGCCACCAGCTCACGGGCGCTATTTCTACGCTTACGTATTTCAGAGAGGTTTGTTTGGGGGTATGTGCCGCACTGGTACCACTTGACCTTGTTTTGCCACCTGTACGCATATTTGAAGCGAATAGCGGTCTCTGTTGCGCCGACTCTGACTTCGCCTGATAGCCCACCACCATCGCTGAGTGTGTCGCCGTGCCAATCGTTTGGTACTGCGTTCAGTTCGGCAATCGTCCACTCAGAGCCCTTGCCGTTTTTTGGATACCTAGTCATCACTGCACCTCTCAGGGGTAAACACAGGGGTAAACAAAATCTATGACTAGGATTGTAATGCTTTGGTTCAGTTTGTGATGATTATTTAACTTAATACTATGAAAAATATAAGATTTATCTTTGCAAATAAGATTAAAGTGAATTAGTAAAAAGCACTATATAAATGGCTACGAACCAGGGGGTCGTAGGTTCGAATCCTGCCGGGCGCACCAG
>CAIYCP010000022.1 GCA_903924715.1 uncultured beta proteobacterium | reverse complement strand
TTGGGTTTCGCGCTCGGCGCCTTCGTTCATGGACTCGCCGAGCTCCATAAACCCCGCGGGTAAGGTCCAGGTATTTGCGCGGGGTTCGATCGCGCGCAGACACAGCAGAATTTTGTCATTCAAAATCGGTAAGGTACCCACGACGAGACGGGGATTTTGATAGTGCACAGCACCGCATTTTTCGCACAGATCGCGCTCGCGATTATCGCCCTCAAGAAGTTTGCGAACATTGAGGGTGCCGCATTGACTGCAAAATTTTTGCTGTCGCGGTGCCGGAAAATAAAATTCAATTGGGTGGCTCATAGGCCACTATTTTAAAGCGAAAGGTGTAGATTAGGTGACTACAGGCGCAGGATTTGCAATGAAATTTAGGGTGAGAGGCACATCTTTTTGCTTAACAGCTTGCAGTAAGGCGGGTTGCCTCAGGGCAAGAAAGCGTTGAGTTGGATCAAAAAAGCTGAATCCCCTGTCAGGTAACTGATCAAGTTCGTACTCTTCTAAGACGGTCAGGAGACCACGGGAGTCCGCTGTAAAAAGCAGTTCGGCCAAGATGCTCAGGTCACGGTCATCGATGCGGGCTGCGCCCAGGTTTGTTTGTGCGTAAAGTTGCCCCGTCTCATCGAGTAGCCATTGCACGACCGTTGTGATCGTGAGTCCGTTATGGGTAATCAAGGCTCCGAGCGCTGGATCTACGCGAGTGATAAACGGGCTTGCATCGAGCCGTACATAGACACGTTGCGGACCATTTTGAAAAAACCAGGCGCCTGCGGGCTCGACCGCATAGTTTCGGCCGATGAATGTGAGGATTTGCTGATTACTGATGCCGACGCCCGCGCCGCCTAGCTGTGCATCGCCCAGTGGGTGTAAACGCCATTCTCCACGGGCTGATAATGAGAGCCAACCGTACGCCGCAGGGACATCAGGCCAGCGGATTTGTGCATCAAGTACGGTTTGATCCATGAGGCGTTTTTATCCAGAACCACAACAGACTACACCACTGCAATGCCGCTAAGCACAATAGCGCATGCGTCAGGGCTTGGGTGCGATCGTAGCCCCGGGCAACAAACAAGTCGGTGATTAAACCTAAGCCCCATTGCACAATGAAGGTGCCTGCAAAAATCATGAGATTCAGCGTGGTGAGGACGCGACCGGCGACCTTGCTTGGAAACTCTAAGGCAGTTTGTGTTTGTAATAAAAACATCGCAGGTACAGCGAGCGCGATCATTGGCCAAAGTATCCAAGAGGCTTGCGCTTGCCACAGGGGCAGAGCGGTGAAGCACAGGGCCAACCAAAGCAAGGCCGCCGCCGACTGCTTGAACAACGAGGCCCCGAGTTTGACCAGCCATGGACTCAGGATGCCCATCACGAGATACGAGGCCAAAATCGTTGCGTTCAAGTACAGCAGAATCTGACTCGCTTGTTCGGCCGTCATCTTAAGCGCCTGAGTCAACCAGGGGCCGACCCATAGGGTTTGGAGCGCCACGAACCCACCAATAATGAGAATTGACGGCGGAATCGCACGCAGCATGGTGCGGTGCAGGCACAAAGAGATAAAGCTGGTCGAATCTTCGGTGGCAGTGTTTTGCGTGGTCGTTTGTCGATCGTAATCGCCGGTTAAAAAGAAGACGAGTAAAGCCGAGATCAGGAGTAGAACGGTCGCCAGACTAAAGACATGACGCCAACCCAGTGCCTCGGCCAGTAAGAGGGCGGGCTGCGCCGCAACCAGTGCGCCACCTGTACCGGCCACCAACATGCACATGACCAGCCGCGCTTGCTGGTCAGCGCGATAGCAGCGTCTGAAATACGAGTAAGAGGCCATCAGACAGGCTGACACGCCGATGCCGATTAAAATCCGACCCAAGAACAGTATCCATAGAGATTGCCCCACCGCAATCAAAAGCGAGCCCAGCGCCGCAATTAACAAAAGTGCGGATTCGGTGCGGCGGGCGCCATAGCGGTCAAGCCAGATTCCGACTGGGATTTGCATGATCCCAAAGGCTAAAAAGTAGGCCGACGAGAACCAGCCCAGTGCACTATTTGAAAGGTTTAAGTCGCTGGCCAAAAGCGGCGCGATCGCGGCATTGACTGCGCGCAGTGCGTACGAAAGGAAGTAGCCTGAGGCGAAAGCTAAAAATATCCTCACGCCCAACATGCCAGTGAGCGCAACAGGGGCTGAGTCTTGAGAGATCGGGGTCGCTGTAGTTGTCATATTTTTAGAGTCGACAGGGCGTACAGCTTGCTGGAGGCGCAACCCGGAATCGAACCGAGCTTGACGGATTTGCAATCCGCTACATAACCACTCTGCCATTGCGCCATAAATGCTAATCGTACCGGAGCGCGATCATACTACAAAAGGGGGCTTTTGCTTTATTTGCGCTCACACTATACTCAATGCATAACATACAAATATTACAGCCCTGTTGCGCTTTGGTTATCGCAGCTTGCGCGTAGGTTCTCAACGAAATCGAGACAAAGATGAAAACAGTGAACAAACGTAGGGCGCTTTTGCAAGCAGGTATCGGGTCTTTGGGGCTCACGAGCCTGCCAATTTGGGCGCAAGCTGACTGGCCCTCGCGGGCCATCGTAGTGATCGTGCCTTTTCCAGCAGGCGGTGGAACCGACGCTTTCGCGCGTCCGATTTCGGCCGTGATGTCTAAATCAACAGGTAAGCAGCTGGTGATTGATAGTCGGGGCGGGGCGGGCGGCAACTTAGGCGCCACGCTGGCTTCGCGTGCCGCACCGGATGGTTACAACTGGTTCATGGGTGCGGTGCATCATGCGATCGCACCTTCGATGTACCCAAATCTTGAATACAACCTTGAAAAAGACTTTATCCCGATCGCGCTGGTGGCGCGCGTGCCCCAGGTGATTGTTGTCAACCCTAAAAAAGTGCCCGGTGATTTCAAAGCCTTTCTTGAAATGGTCAAAGCCAACCCCGGCAAGCTGAA
>CAIYCP010000021.1 GCA_903924715.1 uncultured beta proteobacterium | reverse complement strand
GCGTGATGCAAAGATTACTCAAATCTGGGAAGGCACCAATCAAATTCATCGTCAATTGATTGGGCGTAGCTTTCTGAAAAAGGAAAAAAGATGAACGCTTCAAAAACCATCGGGATTGTTGGTTGTGGCACGATGGGCACCGGCATTGCCATTGTTGCGGCCCGCGCAGGTTTTAAAACCCGCATTTACGACTTGAAACCCGAGCCGCTTGAAAACGCACGCAAGCAAGCCGCTGCATTTTTAAAAAAATCTGTCGAACGCGGCAAACTCGCTGCGGGCGAAGATGCACAAATCATGGCGCAGTTTTTAACGACGACTGACGCGAAAGAATTTTCAGATTGTGATCTAGTCATTGAAGCGGTGTTTGAAGATCTCAAAGTCAAACACTCGATCTTCAAGCAACTCAATGATATCTGCCCTGCACATACGATCTTTGCGTCCAACACGTCAACGATTTCAATCACCGAAATCGCCGGTGGCTCTGGGCGCGCCGATCGTTTTGTCGGCATGCACTTTTGCCTGCCTGCACAACTCATGAAACTGGTTGAAATGTCTCCGGGCATGAACACCTCTGACGCAAGCTTTGAGACGGCATGGAAACTGTGTGAGGCACTCGGGCAAAAGCCCGTGCGCACCCGCGACACCCCCGGTTTTATCTTGAATTACTTTTTAATCCCCTTTAATAACGACGTGATCAACTTGATTGACCAGGGCGTGGCCGATGCGGCCAATATCGACTTGGCCGTGAAAACTGCACTGGGTTATCCGCTTGGCCCCCTAGAACTTCTAGATATGGTTGGCATGGATACGCAGCTTTTGCTGTGCGATGCCATGCATGGGCTCACCAACGAACCGCGCGCCGCATGCCCGCCGCTGGTCAAACGCATGATCGGTGCAGGTCGTCTGGGTCGCAAAACTGGTCGGGGGTTTCACACCTACGACAGCAACAAAATTTTTGGAGCCTGAGCATGAGCTATCAAATTATTCAAGCTGAAGACAGTCGCTCCTTTCCTCAAGCGCACGCATTTTTTGAGCAGGCAAGTAAAGATGGCACCGGCGTGGTGTATATCGGCGCAGATGCGGGTGAAGCCTACCAAGAAGCGCACGAACAGCACACAGCGGCAAGTTTTGTTGCGATTGAACTCGACAACGAATGCCTGGGCGTGCATGTGCCAGATGACGGTGGCCCAAGCAACGTGGTTGGCTTCGCGCGCTTTAGATTAGGCGATGATGCCCCCACTCAATTGGTCGAACTGGTGCGTATGCCCTACACCGCTGAAGCGGCACTTGCTGCGGCCAAAGCCGCCTTCACAGAAGCCGGCCTAGTCGTGGCAGTCTGTAATGATTTTCCAGGTCGTATCCTCAACCGCTTAATTCGCCCTTACTACAACGCTGCGCTGCGTCGTTTAGATGAAGGCCTGGCTTCGGCCAATGACATGGACATGACGTTGCGTTTGGGCCTGGGTTACCCCGAAGGTCCGATTGCATTATTAAATCGCTCGGGTCTGCATCATCACTTTGAAGTGACGCAAGATCTGTACGAACAACTGGGGCAAGAAGCCTACGCTCCTGCTCGGCGTGCGCGCAACGCTTGGCTCAAGCAATTTCAAGAGAACGACGATGCAGCCTCTTGAGGGCATCAAGGTACTAGACTTTAGTACCTTATTGCCGGGCCCGATGTGCACACTACTGCTGGCCGACGCGGGTGCAGAGGTCATCAAGATTGAACGCAAAGACGGCGATGAGATGCGCTCGTACACGCCAAAATTTGGCACAGACAGTGTGAACTTTGCTTTGCTCAATCGCGGAAAAAAATCGATCGTCGCAGATCTGAAGTCGCCCGAGACGATCAAACAGATTGAAGCCCTGATTGCGCAAGCCGATGTGTTGGTTGAACAATTTCGTCCGGGCGTCATGGATCGCCTGGGGCTGGGCTATCAGGCTGTTGCAAAAATTAATCCGCGCCTTGTGTATTGTTCGATTACCGGCTATGGCCAAACCGGCCCCTACGCGCAAGTTGCTGCCCACGACATGAATTATCAGGCGCAAACCGGCATGGTGGGGCTGAGCGGCGACGCCAACGGCACCCCGGGCGTGCCGCCCGTCTTGACGGCCGATCTGGCGGGTGGCGCCTATCCGGCCGTCATGAATATTTTATTGGGCTTGCGCAAACGCGACCTTGAGGGCGTGGGCTGCCATCTTGATATCTCAATGGCTGACAACCTGTTTCCGCTGATGTACTGGGGCTTGGGTAACGGCTGGGCTGCTGGCCAATGGCCACGCGGTGGCGACGAGCTGGTCACCGGGGGCAGTCCGCGCTATCAAATCTATCAAACCTCGGATCAAAAATTCTTAACGGCAGCGCCTTTAGAAGAAAAGTTCTGGGGCAATTTTTTGACCGTGCTAGGCGCAACCGAGTTGCAGCATGTCGACAACCCCGCGTTGGTCAAGGCGAGCATCGCCAGGATCATTGCCCAGCACCCCGTCGCCCACTGGAACGCGCGTTTTGCGGGGCAAGACACTTGCGTGTGTGAGGTCATCGGGCTTGAGCAAGCGGTGCAAGACCCGCACTTTCAGGCGCGCGGCGTGTTTAGTCGCACCATTGCAACCACCTCAGGGAAAACCATACCCGCGCTACCAACCCCCATCAGTGCGGTATTCTTAGCAGCTGAACAAGCGCAAAACAGCCCCGATTTAGGGCAACACACGCAAGAAATTTTGAAATAAGCGCTCGTCCGCCCTTTACAATTGCAGCACAGAATCAAAAAAACAATCGGAGATCTTTGATGAAACTTGCCCGTAACTTAACCGCGCTCGCAACTCTGGTGGCAAGTGCGCTGCTCGTGACCCCGACGTCCGCACAAACGGTGAAGCCTTTTCGCATTGGCGCCCTTGTCGATATGTCTGGAATCTATTCCGCACACGGTGGGCCAGGAATGGTCACCGCGGTAAACATGGCGATTGAAGATTTTGGTGGCAAAGTATTAGGCCGCCCGATTGAAGTACTTTCTGCTAACTATCAAAACAAAGTTGATATCGCTGCCGCGCGCGCACGTGAATGGTATGACCGCGATGATGTCAATGTCATTATCGAATCCACAGATTCAGCGGCTGCACTCGCCTTACAAAAATTAGGCGTTGAAAAAAAGAAAATCACAATCTTTGCAGGATCGGCCTCTTCAGCACTGACCAATGCCGAATGCTCGCCTTATAGCGTTCATTACGTCTATGACACCTATGCACTATCAAACGGCACGGGTCTCGCAGTGACAAAGGGCGGTGGTGACTCTTGGTTTTTTATCACTGCTGATTATGCGTTTGGTCATGCACTCGAAAAAGACACCGCAGACGTCGTCGTCAAGAATGGCGGAAAAGTCTTAGGTGCCGTGCGTGCGCCCTTAAATAGCCCAGACTTTTCGTCTTATCTGTTGCAAGGCCAGGCTTCTAAAGCTAAGGTCATTGGTTTGGCTAACGCCGGAACCGATGCACAGAACTCAGTGCGCCAGGCCAGCGAGTTCGGCATTACGCAAGGCGGGCAAAAACTCGTCACCCTATTGATGTTCTTGCATGACGTAAAAGGGCTAGGCTTAAAAGTCGCTCAAGGTCTGCAATTTACGGATGGCTTTTATTGGGACCTGGACGATGACACCCGCGCGTTTGCCAAGCGCTTCTTTGCACGTCATAAAAGTATGCCTTCAATGGTTCAAGCCGGCGCCTACTCAGCCACCATGCATTATTTAAAGGCTGTTACTGCTGCCGGCTCAGACAACAGTGAGGCCATCATGGCCAAGATGAAAGAGACGCCGATCAACGACTTCTTTGCTAAAAACGGCAAGATTCGCGAAGACGGTCGCATGGTGCATGACATGTACTTAGCCGAAGTCAAAAAACCAGCCGACTCAAAAGGCGATTGGGATCTCTTAAAAATCAATGCAGTGATCCCGGGCGACCAAGCGTTTCGCCCGCTTTCACAAAGCGTCTGTCCGTTGGTTAAAAAGCCCTCTTAAGACTGACGCACGTCCACAAAGAAACAAAGCAACTTGACGGACCCCTCGCGCTTAACCGCGAGGGATTGCAGAGAAAATCATGAAAAAAATATCCTCTTCTTGGCTGATTGCACTCGCAGCGCTGGTACCAGGTATTGCTACAAGCGCAGACCCGTGGCCCAGTAAACCCATTCGCATCGTCGTGACCTTTGCTCCTGGCGGCACCTCAGATGTGATGGGCCGCGCAATTGCACCACCTCTGTCAGCTGCGTTAGGGGTACCGGTCGTTGTTGTTAACAAGCCGGGCGCAAATAGCATTATCGCAACGCAAGAGGTTGCACGCTCTGCGCCCGACGGCAACACCATTGGCTTGTTTATCAGCGCACACGCCATCAATCCGTATATCGCCAAGAGCCTGCCCTATGACTCTAAAAAGGATTTCATTCCTTTGGCCATGTTGGCACTCATGCCGGGATTCTTAACCGTAAACCCCTCCGTGCCCGCCAATTCGGTTCAAGAGCTCATCGCACTTGCAAAAGCGAAGCCTGGCAGTCTGTCTTATGGCACGCCCGGTGGTTTGACCTCGGGTCAGCTCTCGATGCAATACTTGATCAAACTCGCGGGCGTCAACATTGTTGAGATTCCCTACAAGGGTGGCGGGCCCGCCTTGGCTGATCTGCTCGCCGGTCATATCCAGATGTTGATTAACAGCCCCACCTCAACGATTCCACACGTCAACAGCGGCAAGTTGCGTCCGCTCGCCACCACGGGCGCCGTGCGCCCTCCAGCACTCAAGGATGTACCTACCATTGCTGAATCAGGGTTTCCGGGCTTTGAACTCTACGAATGGTATGCCTTGTTTTTACCAGCGGGCACACCCAAAGAGATCGTGACACGCTTACACCGTGAAGTGATGACGGTGATGGCATCGCCCGACATGGTTAAGCGCATTGCAGATATCGGCGCGCAAGGCAGCACTGACACGCCCGAACAGTTCGCGCAATTCTTAGCCAAAGAAGACAAAGTGTGGGGCGACCTGGTGAAAGCTATTGGGATTCAACCAGAATAACCTCTAGTCACCTGTGCCGGTTCACGCTCGAAACGTGTCCGGCACCCGGTCAATCTTGTGGATCACTGACGAAAGCGTGTTCCGGCATCAATTGAAATCACATCACCACTGATGTATTTTGACATAGCATCTGAAGCAAAAAAGACGGCAAGATTTGCAATCTCTTCGGGCGTCCCCATCCGACCATAAGGCAGATTTGCCATCACTTTGGCATAGGCTTGGCGATCGGTATCATTTCTGGGATGCAACAGACTCTCGGTACGCGGCGTGTGAATCAATCCAGGATTAATGCCAACCACGCGCACCCCGTGATTGACCGTCTCTGAACCAAACGCCTTAGTAAAGGCGATCAAAGCAGCATTTGCCACCGAAGTACCAATCGAGTTTGCGTTCAATCGCTCACCTGCAATCCCGATAATGTTGATCATCACCCCTGATTTGCGGGCGATCATGTGGGGATACAGACTACGGCTGAGCATGATCGTTGACATCACCTTGCCTTCGAAGCTGTCACGAAAATCAACGGGATCAAT
>CAIYCP010000020.1 GCA_903924715.1 uncultured beta proteobacterium | reverse complement strand
CAGACGACTTTCGCGACTACATGCTGTCGTTCCTGTTCTTGCGCTACCTCTCTGACAACTACGAAGCCCCTGCCCAAAAAGAGCTGGGTGCTGATTACCCCAAGGTTGACTCCGATGCCAAGCGAGTGCCGCTGGCCGTTTGGTATGCCGCCAGCGCCGCCGACGTACCCGCGTTTGAAAAGCAAATGCGCCGCAAGGTGCATTACGTCATTCAGCCTGCACACCTGTGGAGCAGCGTAGCCCACATGGCCCGCACGCAAGACGGTGAACTGCTGAACATGTTGCAAGCCGGGTTCAAGTACATCGAAAACGAATCCTTCGAGAGCACGTTTGCAGGCTTGTTCTCTGAGATTGACCTGGGCTCATCCAAATTGGGCAAGGGCTACAGCGAGCGCAACACAGTGTTGTGCACCGTGATTCAAAAAATTGCCGAAGGTTTAGCCGATTTTTCCACCGACATTGACGCACTGGGTGATGCTTATGAATACCTGATTGGCCAGTTCGCCGCAGGCTCGGGCAAAAAGGCGGGCGAGTTTTATACGCCGCAGCAAATCTCAGACATCTTGTCCACCATCGTTACTCTGGACAGCCAAGAGCCAAAGACTGGGCACAAGCAAATGCTTGAGAGCGTGCTGGACTTTGCCTGTGGCTCGGGCTCGCTGTTGCTCAACGTGCGTAAGCGCATGGGGCCGCACGGCATTGGCAAGATTTACGGTCAAGAAAAAAACGTCACCACCTACAACTTGGCACGCATGAACATGCTGCTGCACGGGGTGAAGGACACCGAATTTGAAATCTTCCATGGCGACACGTTGACCAACGAGTGGGACAAACTGCGCGAGCTAAACCCCGCCAAAAAGCCTATGTTCGATGCCATCGTCGCGAATCCACCCTTTAGCTTGCGCTGGGATGCCAGCGAGGCCATGGCAGACGATGTGCGCTTTAAAAACCACGGCTTGGCACCCAAGTCGGCCGCAGACTTTGCTTTTTTGCTGCACGGTTTTCACTTCCTCAAAGACGAAGGGGTGATGGCCATCATCTTGCCGCACGGCGTGCTGTTCCGTGGCGGGGCCGAAGAGCGCATTCGCACCAAGCTGCTGAGAGACGGCCATATTGATACGGTGATTGGCTTGCCATCAAACCTTTTTTATTCGACTGGTATCCCGGTGTGTATTTTGGTGCTCAAAAAATGTAAAAAGCCGGACGATGTGTTGTTCATCAATGCGGCAGAACATTTTGAAAAGGGCAAGCGTCAAAACCAATTAACGCAAGATCACATTGATAAGATCATCAACACCTATCAATCGCGCGTAGATGAACCTCGCTATTCACGGCGAGTGGGCGTGGATGTAATTGAAAAAAAACGATTTCAACTTGAACATCTCTCGCTACATCAGCACCGCAGTTGCAGATGAGCAAATCAATTTGAATGAAGTCAATGAAACATTACACGCTATTAAAAAAGATATTGTCAGTGCCAAGACCAAGCACAACCAATTTTTGAAAGAACTCGGTTTACCGTTGTTGCCTTGAATGTAATCTTTAACCTGGTATTTTTTAATGTCATCCGATTTATTCACGCCCGATCTACCTGATGCTCAGTCCGACGACGGCATTGCATTAGGCCATTACGCCCAACGCGCTTACCTGGAATACGCGCTCAGCGTGGTCAAAGGCCGCGCCTTGCCCGATGTGTGCGACGGCCAAAAGCCGGTGCAGCGGCGCATTTTGTATTCCATGTCGCGCATGGGCTTGGGATTCGGCGGTGCCAATGGCGCGGTCGGCGCACGACCTGTGAAGAGCGCGCGCGTGGTCGGCGATGTGCTGGGCCGTTACCACCCGCACGGCGACAGCGCGGCGTATGACGCGTTGGTGCGCATGGCCCAGGATTTTTCTCAGCGCTATCCGCTGATAGACGGGCAAGGCAATTTCGGTTCGCGCGATGGCGACGGTGCTGCCGCCATGCGATACACCGAGGCGCGGTTGGCGCGGATCACCAGTTTGTTGTTGGATGAAATCGACGAAGGCACGGTTGACTTTCAACCCAACTATGACGGTTCCACCGAAGAGCCACGCCAATTGCCGGCGCGTCTGCCGTTCGCATTGCTTAATGGCGCGAGTGGCATTGCGGTTGGCATGGCGACAGAAATCCCCAGCCACAATTTGCGTGAAGTGGCTGACGCGTGTGTGGCCTTGATTAAAAACCCTAAGCTGTCACACGAGGAATTGGTGCAAATCATGCCCGGGCCGGATTATCCCGGCGGCGGCCAAATCATCAGCAGCGCAGCCGATATTTCAGACGCGTATGCCACGGGTCGTGGCTCGCTCAAGGTGCGTGCACGCTGGGTCATCGAAGATTTAGCCCGTGGTCAATGGCAACTGGTGGTCAACGAATTACCGCCGAATGTCAGCTCGCAAAAAGTGTTG
>CAIYCP010000019.1 GCA_903924715.1 uncultured beta proteobacterium | reverse complement strand
CGTTACACATCGAGGATGCAAAGCCGGGATTGACCGTGCGTATCGAACTACCTAAGCCGCTGTCGCCCGCCACAGTCTCTTCGAGTACACGAGACCTTTAAATACGCGGCAAGTACTGCAAAGAGACGCTATTCGTCTAACGGCCATTTCGGACGACGAATTTTGTTGTAAGTGAGTGTTTTCCAATCCGGTGTTGCCACACCTTTGCCACCGACATAAATCACCTGTTTCGCAATCGTCGAAAATGACGCATAAAAATGCTGCGCAGACTTAACGATCACGATTTTCTTTTTAGCAATATCACAACCAAGCTGTGTGAATAAATCAATATTCATCGCTTGGTTACGATTCGAGGTTAAAACGATTTCTATACCTGCGGCATCAACCAAGGCGCAATCACCAAGTGGTGTTTGACCACCTGACAAACTTGTCATTGACATCTCTCGCTTGAGCGCTTTAACGGTGCAACGCACATCAACGGGTTGCCCCGACAAGGGACCGATTTTTCCGCCTAAACGCATCATCAAGTTTGCACCCACGCCGGCATCAAAGGCGATCCGAGCTGCCACGGGATCCCAAAATGGGCCGATTGCAGCATTGTCAATCTTACGTTCAAGGCAGCGTTGCAACATAAACGTTCCATCGCCCACCGCACCACTGCCAGGATTATCCGCACGGTCTGCAAGCACGACGGGCCCAACGGGTGAATTGAGCGCCTCATCAAGTGCTTCGTCAATCGTGCGATAAGGTACTCTGAGCGACTCACGCATAGCAATCAGTTCATCGGCTAATTGGCGCGCCAAGGTCTGAGCGCCGATCTGATCTGCATCGCTGTACACCAACACTTTTGTACCCATTTCGGGTACATCACCTGTCGCAAACCCATGCGCGACCGAAACCGACAAAATGCCGTTCTGCCCTTCAAACGACTGCAAGCGCTTCACCACACTTGCACCTGGCTCGCGCGTCGTGTGAATCGGCGTAATCATATGGCAGTCAACCAAGGCAGCTACCGGCGTAATTTTCTTTTCGTACGTAGCAATACACAGATCGACTAATTCTTTAGCGCGCGCCAAAATATCTGTATGTGGATACTCTTTGTACAACACCAGAACATTCGCCTGAGCGACCATCAACGGACTCAAATGTGCATGTAAATCGAGTTCGGCACCCACCACAATCTTGGGCCCGACGATCGCACGCACGCGTTCGAGCACATCGCCTTCACAGTCGTCATAGCCATCCGCGACCATCGCGCCATGCATGCCCAACACCACCATATCAACTGGCATCGCCTTAGTGAGATCCGCCAATAATTCATCGCGAAGGGTCTCATAGGCTTCGCGGGTCGTGATGCCGCTTGGTTGGGCCGCAGCGATCATGCCCTCAGAAAGTGCCCAACCTCGCTCAGCGCATCGTTCTCTGAGTATATGCAACGGGGCACTTAAAAACGTAGGCTTGCCCGGGTGGGTACCCGCCGGGTAATAGTCGCGATCTTTAAACGACGCCAGACTCGTTGGCAAGGGAGAAAAAGTATTTGTCTCAGTACCAATTGCCGCAAAAAAAACGTGCATAGCAGGCCTCTTATTTAAATACGTGTGTACGACACAAAATCGGTGTCTTGCATCATCATTCAAATACTTTTATTTTGGATGCAAAGCAGAATTGATCAGCTCATCGAAATAGGCCATGTTGTCTCGCACATCATAGGT
Organism: uncultured beta proteobacterium; assembly: GCA_903924715.1. GTDB lineage: Bacteria > Pseudomonadota > Gammaproteobacteria > Burkholderiales > Burkholderiaceae_B > Zwartia. Next base: position 2,610 of record CAIYCP010000019.1, on the reverse strand, counting down.
TTTACCGTTTGCGCGTATTGAACCATTGGCAAATTGAAAATTGGCTCGCAACCCTTCTTTGGTCTCAGTTGCTATACCAAGCATCAGTGCAAGCCGCTTTTGAGTATTGTCGATGATGCGTCCCTGTGCTTCGAGTTTGCCATTCGCACGCACCGACTGAGCAATTGAAAAAGAATCTTTCGGTGCATTCGCAGGCTTGCTAACTTCAATCAAAAGATCACCCTTAATTGAACCACTTCCCATTTTTGCAGTGATTTGCGGCAAGCCAATTGAAAACCCCTTGGCAACTAAATTTTGTAGCGCCACACTTGCACGACTTTGCTCATCAGCTGTCAGATTACGAAAATCATTTGAATCTGTACTAATCGCTGACAACGTATCCACACTGGCGATATCCAAACCCTTTACGGCAAACTCCAGCAACAAGTCACTGAGCTTTTGGCCGGCGACGTTCAAGCTTGCCATTTTTGGAATCACTTGTAGTTCAAGCTGACCGTTGCGCTCAGAAACCGAGGCTTGCACGGCAATCGCTTCTGCCGTGGCCTCTTTGGTACTGAGCTTGCCGATCGAAAACTGCATCGTGCCAATGCCTCGGGCGCGATTTTGAATATCACTTGTAAAGCTTAAGCCTTGTATATCTAAAGCATGATCATCGCCACGCGAGCTGATCCGATCTGTCTTCCAATCCAATGCGACCGTTTTCTCTCCCCACGCTATATTGCCGTTGGACGGTGATAGGTGAAAGAGATCTTTACCCTGCTTCATGGCGAGCTCTGGTAGCTTTAAGGTGGACAAGGCCTTTCCGCCATAGCCCAGCTTACCCTGCCCCGTCAATTTAATCTCAGAGCCAAACATTCGATTGAACTCGGTACCAGATTGCCCGACTGGCTTAACCGTCCAGTTAAACCGCATCGAGGACGAAGGTAATAACAAATGATCAATGCTGTAGTTCATTTGAAGTGCAAACAATTGCTTGCCACTCTTTTGATCAACCCCCAGGTCATTGAAGCGAATTTCAAATTGGCCACTTGAAGACAAGAGGCCTTGCTTATGGTTGACTTCTGCCATCCGGATTGCTGCCTCTTGCCCAGCTTTAGCACTAATTTTTGCGATGATGGTTGAGGCAGAACGTCCAATATAAATGCTCGCACCTAGCCAAAGTGTGACTGAAAGCACGACTAAGGCGACCAGTGAGATTAAAATTTTTTTCATGAAGTTGCTCTTATAAAAATATAGGTATCGTCAGTAAGTAAAAAAACTAGCCGCCAAACTCTTTTGACAGTTCTGCGGCCCGTTGATCTGCAGCTGCCATCGCCTGCATCACAATTTTTGAAAAGTGTTGCTGCTCAAAGATTTCGAGTGCCGCAGCCGTGGTGCCACCCTTAGAGGTGACACGTTCACGCAAGATTGCAGGTGACTCGGTTGACTCAGCTGCCAATTTTGTCGAACCTGACAAGGTAGCAAGCGCCAGCGTGCGAGCTTGCGCATCTGTCAAACCTAAGGCGAGCGCTCCGGCAATCAGGGACTCTAAAAATAGAAATACATAGGCCGGGCCACTGCCCGATAAGGCTGTCACCGCATCAATTGCTTGATCATGATCCACCCAAACCACTTGACCGACTGCCCGTAGCAAATTGGCCGCGGTCTCGCGCTCAGCTGTAGGCAGGCTTGCCGGCGCAGCCATACCCGTCACACCGGCGCCAACTAAGGCTGGCGTATTGGGCATACAACGCACGACACGTTCAAACGGAGCCGCAGGCAACCCAAGCCAGGTCGTCAGCGAACCGATCGCGATCCCTGCTGCGATACTGATCACTAAGGTATCGGCCTTGAGCCAGGGTTTGCATTGCAAAACGACTTCGCGCATCTGCTGAGGTTTAACCGCAAAGACCCAGACCGCTCGTCCTGACAGTGCCTGATCAGGCGCCGCCGAAACGCTGATCCCACGAGCTTGCCATTGCTGCCGTAAAGTCTCAGACACTCCAACCACATGCAACCTTGAGGGTGGACAGCCCTGACTTAACAACCCTGAAACCAGAGCATTCGCCATATTGCCGCCGCCGATAAAGGCAACTGAAGGGTATTGATTCATGAGATGGCCTAAAAATTCAAGAAAAAACGATTGTTTCTAAAAAAATGCCTGCAAATATCGCACAGCCAACCCACGTATTATGCAAAAACGCACGAAAACACGCATCGCGATCGCGATTTCTAATCCAGTACACATGGATCGTACTCAAACTCGCACCTACTAGAAGCCCTAAGGCATAAGGTCTGCCGTAGTCCAACAAGTAACCCACGAGGCCTAATAACAAAAAAGTCATTAGATAACAGAAAGCCACACAGAGTACATCGTACCGACCAAAAGTGAGGGCTGATGTTTTCAGATTGAGGCGGCGGTCATCGTCTCGGTCAACCATGGCATATTCAGTGTCGTAAGCGATCGCCCAAAAAACGTTTGCCAAGAGCAAGATCCAGGCAACCAGGGGTACAGCACCACTCGTCGCTGCAAAGCCCATTGGAATTCCGAATCCAAAAGCAATGCCAAGATACGCCTGGGGAATCGCAAAAAAACGTTTAAACAGCGGGTAAGTGACGGTCAGCACGGCT
>CAIYCP010000018.1 GCA_903924715.1 uncultured beta proteobacterium | reverse complement strand
GGTTATGCTGCCTTTCAGGATTTGTTTCATTCAGTCGACGTATTAGCTTCACAGTCTGTACAGGTGGTCGATCAAGGACGCGTCTTGCACCTCGGAATTGCGCAAGGCACGGATGCCATCGGACACCTGCTTGTACAAACCGAGACCGCATTGGTGCCCGTAATGGTGGGCGATGTTTCGATTAGGCACCAACCCGCTGCTAAACCCGCCGCAATACTTAAAGGCGCACCATGATCGTATTGCTCGACGTTGGAAACAGCCGCATCAAACTCGGCTGGCATCACCCCACCATGGGGCGCGAAGCCGCCGTTCATGCTATGGCGTTAAGCCCGCTGCCACAACTGCCCGATGCACTGCGCAAATGGCTCAGCACACTTCCCGTACAACCGCGCGAAGCGCGTGGTGCAAACGTGGCCGGGCATGTCGTGGCACAAATGATTGAGCAAACGCTTGCCGAAGCGGGCTGTCCGATTCAATGGGCTTTACCTTCTGTCGAAGCTTTGGGTGTCCGCAACGCTTACGACAAGCCGACACAACTTGGTGCTGATCGCTGGGCCGCGCTACTCGGCTTAGCGGGTCATTTTCAAGACGAGAAAGCACCGTTAGTCTTGGCCACCTTCGGTACCGCCACCACGATCGATACGCTCAGCCCCGACAAAACCTTCAAAGGTGGGCTGATTTTGCCTGGCCCGGCGTTGATGCGCCAATCTTTGGCACAGGGCACCGCAAACCTGCCTCTTGCAAGCGGCGCGTCGACCGAATATCCCACGCAAACACTACAAGCCATCGCAACGGGTGTGGTGGCCGCGCAAGCGGGCGCGGTCTGGCGCCAATGCGATATCACGCAAAAGTTTTTTGGTGTCGCGCCAATTCTCTGTGTCAGCGGCGGAGGCTGGCCCGAGGTTGAAACCGAAGTGCGCCGCATGCATTCTGGATTAAAAATAGAATTTATCGCCAACCCTGTGCTCGATGGCCTCGCGCGCATGGTTTAAAGTTTAATTTTCAACAAAGTGAATCGAGCCATGTCAAAACAGCAACAAGAACGCACACGCCTCACCGTCCCCCAAGCCCGCGAACTCGCCGAGGCCGTCGTCCGCAAAATGAACTACACGCCCGAAGAATCTGCCATCATCGCCGAACACGTGATCGATGCGGGTCTGTGTGGCTATGAATACTCTGGGCTACCCAAGTTACTCGACGCAATCGAAAGCAAGCGTAACCTGCGTCCCAGAACTCCCATGAAGATCATTAAAGAAACGCCTGTCTCTATTGTGTTTGATGGCGGCAACAATATCGGCATGCTGGCGATTCAGCGTTTGGGCGAGGCTGTGCAAGCCAAAGCCATGGTCTCCGGCTTTGCCATCGGTGGCGTACAAAACAGCTGGATGAGTGGGCGTGGTGCACACTATGTTGAAAAACTCGTCAACGACGATCTCGTGGTGATCCACACCGTCAGTTCACAAAGTTATGTCGCACCGCTAGGTGGCATCGAATCCATCTTGGGCACAAATCCGCTGACCATTGGTTTGCCAACGGCCAACGGCCCCTTGATTTTTGATATGGGCACCTCGGCCATCATGTACACCGACCTCACCCTGCGTGAACGTCGTGGTGAAACACTGCCTGAAGGCGTCGCCATTGATGCGCAAGGCAATCCCACGCAAGACCCTACTGCAGCACGCGCAGGCGCCTTGTTACCGTTTGCGGGCCACAAGGGCTTTGGTCTGGCACTGATGATGCATGCCATGGGGTTACTCACGGGCGCAGGCACCACCGCCGACAAAAACAACGGGCACCTGATCATTGCGTTCAGGCCTGACCTGATGTATTCGACCGAGCAATACAAGACCGATGTCAGTGCACTGATTACACGAATTAAAACGTCAAAGCGTGCACCTGGCGTTGACGAGATTCGCATCCCCTCTGAAAGATCTTTCAAAGAGCGTGCGCGTAATCTTAAAGAAGGCCTTGAATTCGACACCGCGGTATACGACGCGCTGCGTAAATTCGCTGGCGTTTAACTTAATAACCGCGTAGTGAAGGGTTCGCTTAGTCGAACAGATCTTTGATGGAGTCAAGCCCTTGGGTCAACGTACCTGCCTCAAGTTGCTTGACCCGGGCCGTCAGCTCTGTATGAAGCGGCGCTGGCACGCCGAGTTCAGCCGCTTTTTTTGCAATGAGCCCGTTGATCGACTCGATTTCGGTGCGTCGCCCACGCCGAATATCGTGCAAGGTCGACGCTTGCCCCGTGACGTCTAGCCGTTCTTCCCACTTCTTTAACGCCAGCTCAATTTCTGCGAAACCATCCGGAGTATTTGGATTGCCCGCCAGCCACACGTCAGGCGCAATCGAGGAAATTTTTTCTAATTGCAAACCCATGGCACGCCCAACCTGAACCCCTTCCTGGGCCAGCTTGATCGACAGGCGACGCGTATCTTTATTCGCAAACATATCGACAATGCCCATACCCGTCAATGGCCCGATCGCGCTTGCGGTGGCATTATTGGTTAACTTTGACCAACGCTCGCCCCATAAATTCGTCGTCACATCGGCATGATCCACCGACTTTAAAATTTCGGCGATCTGCAAGGCTCTGGGCGTGACCCGCCCATGCATTTCTCCGATTCTAAAAACCGGATAGCCGGGCGGTGCAGGTTTCATCCACCGCATCACTTGACCCGGCCCCGTCATCTCGACACCGATTGTGTTCAACACACACCCCATCACCCGTCCCCAGCCAATCAGGGGCGCGATGGTTTCTTCATTCATGCCATTTTGCATCGACAACACATAACCGTCGGGTGCGAGGTAGTCGCGCAAAAAGAGCGTCATCCATTCTGTGTCGTAAGACTTGACGCACAAAATCGCAACATCGACTTTGTTTTTAAGTAACGCCTGCGCCTCAGAAAGATGTAAGGCCTGCACCGGCACATGAAACTCGCCCTGCGATCCCGAGAGCGACAAGCCATGTTCTCGCATATGCACAACGTGCTCAAACCACAGATCAAGCATGGTGACCTGATGGCCACCACGAACCATCATGCCGCCCACGTACGCGCCAACAGAGCCCGCGCCAAAAATGCCAATGTGCATGCTTAAACCCGGTGTACGTTAAACCAGTTTTGTCGAAGCCCAGGCGGTCAGCAACAGCTTGCCGCTCACTGCGGTCCACACACCCAGGTAACGGTTGTATAGGTTCTTTTCAACACCCTCAACCACCACCGTCATGTTGACCTTACCTTCAACCAGCACGGCATTACCCACCGCACGCGCAGTCACTTCTTCGCGATCTAAGCGGGTGTACTTTGAACGCCCTGTTGTTACCGCATCAACATAGGTTGCTTTGGTGTCGCGGCGGCCTGTTGCATGGGTGTATGTCAGACCCTCATCGACAATCGCAGCGAGCCCGGCGCCATCGCCCGCCAATAACACCTCACAACGACGTGTATCTAATTTAAGCGTTTCTTGTTCGAGGGCTTTAGCGGCTTGGTCATTTGAAGACATTTGGTTTTCCTTTGTTATTGTTAAAACAAAAATTAATCACACTCATTTTTACTGCAATTTTTTTACTGCTGAGGGATGTTGGCATTTTTGATGACGTCACGCCAACGCGCGATGTCAGACGCCAAAAACTTGGCTTGCCCTTGCGGATCCGTACCGACGATCGTGATCCCAATTTGCTCGTATTGTTCAATAATTTTCGGGTCTTTCAACGCAAGTTGAATTTGTTTGGCGATCAGCTCACCCACCTCAGGTGGTGTGCCGGCAGGTGCAAACAGACCATTCCACGAGCCCGCCAAAAATCCCTTCAAGCCAAGCTCTTGCAAAGTAGGCAAGTTTGGCAAAAACGGCAAACGTTCTTGACTGGTTGCGGCCAGTGCGATCAGACGGCCTTCACGAATATACGAAATCCCTTGCGTTGAAATCAGCACCACACAGTTCGTATGGCCACCCAACAAGTCAACCACCATCGGTGCATCTGATTGATAGGGCACCGGCATCAACGGAACCTCAGCCGCAAACTTCAGCGACTCGGTTGCCATATGGTTGCCACTGCCGGGCACCACCCCGCAACGCAACGCGTCTGGATTTTTTTTGCCGTACGCAACAAATTCTTGAAAGGTTTTAACCGGTAGCGATGGATGTACCACCAGCACCATCGGCACGGTACCGATTAAAGAAACAGGTTCAAAACTTTTGACCGCGTCGTACGGCATTTCTTTTCTAAGACTTGGATTAATGGCATGAGGCGAGCCCGCCATCAGCAGCGTGTACCCATCGGGTGCCGCTTTTGCAACAAACTGTGTGCCCACAATGCTGCTGCCGCCGTTCTTATTTTCAACCTGAACACTGATGCCTAATTGCTCAGTCAGTTTTTTGGCCATCGACCGGGCAATAATGTCGGTCGTACCGCCTGGGCCAAACGGCACAATGATTCGAATCGGTTTATTGGGGTAGGGTTGCGCCTGTACACAGGCACCACTTACAAAAAAACAACCCAACAACAACGCGACTATTCTTTTTATGCGCTCTTTCACTCGGTCTCCTCCTATCGCCTAATCTGCTATGCTCTTTTTATAGCAATACAGTACAACGATTTTCTTGAATTGACCACCAGCCCAGCATCTTATGCGAACTCTTTTTATTCTCTTGCTGTTGATTAATCTTGGCGTGTTCGCACTTGGCCAAGGCTGGTTTGGCCCGCCGCGCAGTGAAGCAGGCAGGTCGCCCGCAAGCAGAGCACAAGTACAGCTTAATTCTGAGGCGGCAACGATTGGGCCCGGGCAGCTTCAAATTCCGTAATATGCTGCAAGATCCGAGCCGTCGCGCCGGTGTGCTGTGCCACCCACTCGCGTGCAAGTTCGCGTTTCTCAGTTAAGCCCTGCTGATCGTCTAGCCAGCGTAACGCCAACGATACCGCACGTTGCGCAGCATCAAGTGACTCAGTCGACTGTATTTGCGCCGCGGCGCCAATTGCGACCGCCTGCTCAACGGCTTCAGCAAAGTTGTAGGTGTAGGGGCCCACAATCACAGGTGTGCCCAGCGCACATGCCTCAATCAGATTTTGCCCGCCATGTGGCACAAAGCTACCCGCCACAATCGCCACATCGCTTGCTGCATAAAACAAAGGCATCTCGCCCAAGGTATCGCACAACACCACTTTAATTTTGGCTAGTGTGGCTTCGGTTTGACTGTTCTGGCGCAGCACCGACCACCGCACTGTTGCAATGCCAGCCTGCTCAAGCAAGTTCGCGGCTTCATCAAAGCGCTGCGGATGCCTGGGGATCAGCAGAAACAACGCAGACGTTTGTTGTTGCGCCATCGCTTTCACAAACAACGCATTTTCGTTTTCGCGCGTGCTAGCAATCGCAATCACTGGGCGATTCAAGCGCTGACGCCAGGCGCGGCCCGCATCCACCGCAACGGCAGGCAAGGTCACATCAAATTTAAGATTACCGACCACATGGATATTCAGCGCACCCACCTCGTACAGGCGCCGGGCATCGTCTTCAGTTTGCGCCAGCGTTAAGTCTAAGCCCGCGTACGTCTCACGCATCAAACTTAAAAATACTTTGTCGATCTGCTCAACCTGCTTCTGCGATTTTTCTGAAAACCGCGCGCTCGCTAAAATGATTGGCATCCCTGCAAGCTGTGCCTGTTCAATCAGATTCGGCCAAACCTCTCGCTCGATCAAAATGCCGATACGGGGCTGATAGTGCTGCATAAATTTTCGCGTTGCACCTGGAAAATCATACGGCACCCATTGTTGCCGCAGTTGCCCGTTAGCGATCTCGGCGGCAAATAAACGCGCACCCTCGGCGCGACCCGTGGCTGTCATGTGGGTGAGCAACACCCGCTCACCCCGTGCAAGCAACTGCGCCATCAAAGACTGCGCCGCACGTGTTTCACCCAAACTCACCGCATGTACCCAAACGGGCGCCTCACCATCCCAGGGCAACGCATAGGCCCCAAACCGTTCAGCGCTAAAGATTTGCCACTGGCCACCGGCGCGGCGCGCGCGCAACAACATATACACCCAGATCAGGGGTGCAAGAAGTCTTAATAGCAGCGTATAAATCTTTTGTGGCATCGCGTAATACTAGCGCAGAGCTTGCTCGATTGCAGCAAATACCATCTGCCGCGAGGGCGATTGCCCGCGGTCGCCCAGACTGGCGGTAAAGGCCGAACTGACTAAGGGCGTGCGTACCGGCGTTGAGGCTTTATAGATACCGATCGTGGGCCGACCAAGCGCCGCCGACAAGTGCGTGAGCCCACTATCCAAGCCCACCATCAATTGTGCTGCTGCTAGGATTTGCGCGGTTTCAGTCAGACTGCCACGCGGCAACACGACCGCCTGTGCACGACCTTCAAGTAACGCCTGTGCCCGTTCAGCCTCTTGTTGATTGCCGGCTAGCAATTTCAAATGCAAGCCACGCTCGGTCAACAAAGCAAACACCGCCTGCCAATCCGCTTCGGGCCATAACTTATCGGCGCGACTGGCTGAAGGCATGATCGTGGCGTAGGGATGCTGTTGCGCACGGGCAATCTGCGCTTCGGTCTCAAAAGCTTGCAAACCAAAATCAGGTTCGCCTTGTACGGTATAGCCAAACACGCTGGCCGCCAATAAGCGTTGTCGCGTGACAGCGGGTTGCCAAAACTCAACGCGATGGCGAACGTCATAAAACAGCGTCGCCAGTGGTTCACGCGCCGAGCGCCAGTCAAGCCCATGCTTCACACCCGAGGCCATCCGCACCCACCATACCGACTTTAATAACGCCTGCATATCGAGCACAAGATCGTAGTGCTGGTCTCGTAATTCAGCGTCTAAGGCCTGTCGCTCTTGACGCACAGCGGACGACCACCACGCGCGACGCCAACGACGATGTGCCACCTTCAGCACACGATGAACCGCGGGATGCCAGGCTGGTATTTGTGCAAACGACTCTTCAACCAACCAATCAATTTGCGCACCGGGCACGTGCGCAGCAATATCTGAAATTGCCGGCAACATATGCACCAGATCGCCAAGCGACGAAGTACGCACGATCAAAATTTTAGTCGTCATGCTGGCGATTTTAACTTGCGCAAAACTTCATCCACGCCAACACGCCAATCAGGTAGCGTCAAACCAAAGGCTTGGCAGAGTTTGCCTGTGTCCAAGCGCGAGTTCAGCGGGCGCGCCGCCGCCACCGGATAATCTTTGGTCGCGATCGGTTTGATCGCCTCGTCTTGTACTTTGATTGGCCAACCCGCGCGGCGTGCTTGAGCGATCACATAGCACGCATAGGCGTGCCAATTTGTATGGCCGCTTGCCGTGAGGTGATACAGCCCCCAGCGCGGATCAAGACCTGGTTGCGCCAGCAACGTCTGTAACACCTGCGTGGTAATCGATGCCAGCAAAGCGGCTGAGGTCGGTGCACCCACTTGATCCGATACGACACTCAGCGCATCACGCTCTTGTGCGAGCTTGAGCATGGTTTTCAAAAAATTTCCGCCGTGGGCACTGACCACCCAAGATGTTCTAAAAATCAGATGGCGCACGCAGCCGCTTGCAACGGCTTGTTCACCATCGAGCTTACTTTGCCCATACACCGATTGCGGTGCTGTGGCGTCGGTTTCAACATAGGGCGTCAGTTGATCGCCCTTAAACACATAATCGGTTGAATAGTGCACAACACAAGCGCCCGCCGCTTGTGCGGCTTGCGCGATCAGCCCAGGCGCAAGGGCGTTAATTCTTTGCGCCAGTTCAGGTTCAGTTTGGGCACGATCAACGGCGGTATAGGCCGAAGCGTTCACCACAACAGTAGGTTGATATTGCTGCATCAGCGCCCTCAGCGCACGGGCGAACTGCTCAGGCGTCTGATCAAAGTCAAGTTGTGCACGGGTGCAGGCAACGACTTTACCCAGACTGTTGAGCGAAGTCTGCAGTGCGTGGCCCACCTGGCCATTGGCCCCCAGCAGCAAAATTGTATGTGTCATTGGCACTCTACGCATCGAATCCGGTCGCTCTGCCAACGGCCTGAGCGACTCTAAAGTCTAGTCGAAAATTTCAAATCACAATGGTGACCGAACCGACGATCAACAAAAACCATAAAGACAAACGCTTAATCAGCCCTGCGCTCGACTGCAGGGCACGATGAAAGAAATACGTACCCAGGATCGCGGATAAAAAGTACACCGGCATAAATGACAACGAGTAGACAATTTGCCGCGTGTTGATCAGATCCTTATATAAAAAAACTGCCATCGTACCCAACTGAATGAAGGCAAAAAACATCATAAAAAACGATCGCAACACCACGGGGGTAATCGTCTTGTCTGATAAAAAATACAAGACTAGCGGAGGGCCACCCACGCCTGCCATTGCCGTCAGTGCGCCGCCGGCCAAGCCCACCAGCCAATCCTGCAGCTTGCCGCGTGCGCCGTTGTATTGCCAGCCAATCAGCATCGTCGCAGCCAAGCTCGCCACAATCACACCAATGACACGTCTCGTCACCATGGGATCGAGCCACTCAATCAACCACACACCAATCGGTATCCCGACAAACGCCGGAATGGTGACTGACCAAACCATCTTCCAGTTTGTGGTGCGCCAGGTTTCGGGCAGGGTCTGCACTGAAATCACAAAATTCAAAAGCAGCACCACCACTACCATGTCGGCTGGCGCCATGAACAAGCTAAACAGGGGTGCCAATACCAAACCGCCCCCAAAGCCTGTAAACGAACGAATCGTACCGGCGATTAATACCGCCAAACAAAGCCAACCAAATACCGCGATCGAGGGAAACAACTGATGCCACAGTTCAACGGTCATCAGTCAACCTTAATCGGCGTGCGTGCCACGACTGCAGCCCACTTCAGTAATTCAGCATCAATATATAACGCCAAGGCCGCAGGGGTGCTGGTGTCCGGTACGGCACCTTCGCCTTCAAACCGCTTGGCAAGCGCAGGCGACTGCAGCGCTTGAATCACGGCCGCGTTTAATTTGGCAACCACCTCAGAGGGCGTGCCTTTTGGGGCCAGCAACGCATCCCAGGTATTAATGTCATAACCCGGCAAACCGCCGGCTTCTTCAACCGTGGGGATGTCTGGCAGTTGGGGCGAACGCGCTTTGGTTGTCACGGCCAAGGCCCTGAGCTTGCCCGCTTGTACTTGAGGCAACGCCGCCGGCATACTGGCAAACGTATATTGCGTATCTCCGGCCATCACCGACGTATTGGCGATCGCACCGCCGCGATACGGGATATGCGCCACGTCAATCTTGGCCGAGTCTGCAAAGATCGCCCCTGACAGATGCACTGGCGAACCATTCCCGCTTGACGCGTAGTTCAATTGGCCTGGATTCTTTTTTGCATAAGCAATCAGGTCTTGCACAGAGCGAATCGGTAGCTTTGGGTTCACCACCAACAACATGGGGATGGCCGCGACCATCGAAATCGGTTCAAAACTTTTGACGGGATCGTAGCCAAGCGCCGTTTTATACAAGGCCGGATTGATGCCATGGCTGGCCAAGGTCGCCATAAACAACACATAGCCATCAGGCTTGGCTTGCGCAACATAGGCCGCCGCCAAATTACCCGCAGCGCCCGCCTTGTTTTCAACGATCACCGACTGGCCAAGAATTTTTGACAACTGCTCAGCCAGCGAGCGCGCCAGAATATCCGTAGTGCCACCTGCCGCATAACCGATCACAATGCGAAGCGGCTGCGTTGGATACGCTGTGGTCTGCGCACAGGCCTGTGAAGCACCCAACACGACAGACCACCATAGCAAGGCTAGACGCGCCCAGCGGCGCGTCAACACCAATCGTGTTGTCACGCTTACTTGCCTTTGAAGACGGGCGAGCGTTTTTCAGCGAAGGCGCGTTTGCCTTCTTGATAATCATCGCTGGCAAAGCACGTCAACACCATTTTTTGAATGCCTTCAGCATCAATATGCGGTGCCACACGTTGAAACTCGCGTACGGCTTTTTTCGCAGCTTTCAACGTAAGCGGTGCATTGACCGTGACTTTTGCAAGATAGGCATCAACGGCTTCGTCAAGCTTGTCAGCGGCGACAACGTGCTGCACCAAACCTTTGGTCAGCGCCTCTTGAGCGGTAAAGCGCGAAGCCGACAACATAATATCCAAGGCGTGTGGCGCACCGACTGTTGACACCAGATTACGAATCGCCGTTAAGCGATAACCCAAACCTAAACGACCGGCAGGAATCGCAAACGAACTTGCGTCAGACGCAATCCGAATGTCGCAACACAACGAAATGTTCAACCCGCCACCAATGCAATAACCATCGATACGTGCAATCACAGGCTTAAACGTGTTGTACAGCGCGCCCTGCGCCTCTTCACCCACGCGTTCGTATTCGGCGACCGCATCTGCACCGGTACGCAATTTTTCAAACTGAGAAATATTGGCGCCGCTTACAAACGCTTTGCTGCCGGCGCCCGTCAACACGATGGCGCGAATCTCATCATCGGCTTCAAATAATTTAATTGCCTTAGGTACCGCCACCCACATGTCATACGACATCGCATTGTGACGACCGGGGTCGTTAAACGTAATCCAACCTGCTGCGCCTTTTTTTTCAACGATCAGGCTATCGGTAATCTCGCCTTGCAATAGTCTTGTGGTACTCATTTCAAAGGTCTCCTAGTAATTTACGATAACGTGCCATCGCGTTATCTAAATGGGTTCTCATGGCCAAACGCGCACCCGCTGAATCCTGCCGGGCGATCGCGTCCACAATTAAGACATGTTCGTTGCCGATTTCATCAATTCGAGGCGTACCGGTATTTCTAAAACGAAACGTACGCACTGCATTGTGAATCACATGGCTTAAATGCCCCATGATCCGCACAAAATAAGGGTTGTTCGCAGCATGCGCCACGGCCAAATGAAAATCGACGGCCGTATGTGCCGCCACTTCCCAATCGGCAGACGCTTGCTCAACGCGCTTTAACGCCTGTTGCAAGGTATCAAGTTGCGCTTTGGTGCGATGGATTGCAGCCAGTGCCGCCGCGCCCGATTCGATTTCAACACGTAGTTGATGCACGTGAATCAGTTGCGCCAAATCCATCAAATCATCGTGCGACACTTCAAACGGGCGCATGGCCAGGTCGGCACACACGAAGGTGCCCACGCCGTGACGCGTTTCAACCAGCCCGGTTAACTTCAGCCGCGCAATCGCCTCACGCACCACGTTGCGACTCACCCCAAACTGCGCACCGAGCTCTTGCTCAGTCGGTAAGCGCTGCCCCGGTGCCAGACTTTCATTCAAAATCCGGGTACGCAATTGCTGCGCGATTTCATCGGGCAAATTTTCAGGACGCCCTAAATTATCAAAGGCAGTCATGGGTTTTGCGGGGGTACTCGCCATGAGCGGTTTAGTTGCCGCCGCACCACGCCCCACAAACGCTTGTCTACGGGCGGTGTACACCGTTGCCGTCACTGAGGGTTTACTCACAATCGCACTCCATCAAATCGCTCATCCCTACACCGCGCCGTCTTGCAGCAAAGCATCCACCTCAGCCGCGCTGATGCCAAACTCAGCGTAGACCTCTTTATTGTGCTCACCGCGATCAGGTGCTGCCGTAAACACGTCGCGCTTAGACCTGCTCATAATCACGGGGTGATTCACCACACTGATTTCGCCCAAGGTCGGATGCTGTAAAGTTTTCGCCATCCCAAGGTGCACCACCTGAGGATCTTCCATCGTTTCTTTTACGTTTTT
>CAIYCP010000017.1 GCA_903924715.1 uncultured beta proteobacterium | reverse complement strand
CGCTTTCGTGTGATCCGGCCCGTCGATCCGTCAGATCCTGCTGTCGTCGATACGATCGATGCCTGGGCGGCCATGCAGGGTACCGTCGCGATTCGGATCATGCTCAATCGAGGCGTCTCTGAAGATGCAGCGGATCCTGGCATTAATCGCGTACTCGCGGCCGCGGCGCGGCACTCGCTTCCTGTCAATCTATTGTGCTGGGGACGCCTAGCGCAAGCCAAAGAACTTGCAGCGCGCAATCCAAACACGCGACTCGTGATCGACCATCTGGGCTTACAACAACCTTTTGAGCCGCCTACCCCTGCAAATCCTTTTGGCGAACTGCCGACGGTACTGGCCTTGGCCAAACACGACAACGTCGTCATTAAAATCAGTGGAGCCTGCACGCTCTCACATGAAAAATTTCCATACAAAGATATCTGGGATCCGCTTGCACGTATTTTTGATGCCTATGGCTTCGATCGCTGTATGTGGGGTACCGACTGGACGCGAGCTGTTGAACTATTGACGTACAAACAGGGCGTTGAAGCGTTCACCCTGACCGATCGGCTCAGTGAAACCGAACGCGCCCAGCTCATGGGCGGCTCGTTACAAAAGATCTATAAGTGGGCTTATTCGGGCTGAATACCCTGTTGCTTGATCAATGCTGACCAACGCGTGATTTCAGACTCAAGCAACTGAGCCGCCTGTGCGGGTGTGTTCGCCACAGGCACAAATGCCATGTCTTTTAAGCGTTTTTGTGACTCGGGGGTCATTAAACCCGCGTTAATTTCCTGATTCAATTTGTTCACAATTGCCTCAGGCGTGCCCTTTGGCGTTGCAAATCCCACCCAGTAATTCATTTCAAGCCCCTCGAACCCTTCCTCGGCGGCCGTTGGTACCTCGGGAAGCACATCTGAGCGCTTATCCGACAACATCATCAGGGCGCGCAACTTACCACCCTGAACCAACGGCAAGGAGGTTGATACGGCACTGACCAAAACCTGCACTTGTCCGGCCATCAGATCTGCAAGTACCGCACCCGCGCCACGATAAGGCACATGCGTCATCGAAATCCCAAGCTTAGCTTTCAATAATTCACTGCCCAAATGGGTATTGGTGCCTGTGCCTCCTGAGCCAAAATTCAATTTGCCAGGGTCAGCCTTTGCCAACGCAATCAATTCTTTAATATTTTTGGCTGGAACGGCCGGGTTAATCACCAAGACGTGTCCAACCGAGACCGCAATATTGATCGGGATGAAGGCTGTTCTTGGGTCATAGGGCAGGTTCGGCGTCAATCCAGCCGATATCGCATACGACATTTCCATTGCCATCAAGGTGTTGCCATCGGGCGCTGCGCGCGCAGCACTGTTCCAACCGACCACGCCACCGCCACCCTGGCGATTTTCGACAATGACAGGACTACCCAGCCGCGAACCCAGTTGCTGAGCGACCATCCTGGCGACAATGTCCGTGGCGCCGCCCGTCGCGTAAGGGACGACGATGGTGATGGCCTTGGCACCAACCGTTTGAGCGGTTGCAGAACTCCCGTACGAAACAAGGACACCACAACAAAGCAGCCACTTCATAAGAATCGAGCTTGAATGCATGGTGTTGTGCTCCTTATAGTTTTTGATTTAATCGACTGCATTCGATTATCGTTGTATTTACGCTTCACAACAAACATCAGACCTTGAGCATTGAGCTAAAGACCACCAAGCCCTTGAATCCCAGGGATGACGCAATAGCAGCTTCATGCTGCACCGCACCAATTATTAGCTAGACTCCCACCTATCGAAACATTACAAAATCGTAACCCCAGAACAGTGTGTGGCTCTGTAGAATTCGCTTGAAACACAGGCGTAACTGTTTTGATACGTATGTCAGATCGCAAGACAAGAAAGTGGGTTGGAATTGGTCTCTTGCTGCTCTTAATCGGAGCGATAGTCGCCTGGCGTAGTATTCAGCCGTCCAAGATGGTCCACATACCAACACCAGCCGCTGCCTCACAACAAGCGCAGGCAGAGCTAACCGGCCACATTCGCTTCGTGGCAGGTGCATCGCAATTGTCGATGCTCGAGACACAAAGCCTACCTCTTGCTCCCATTCCCATCTCTGAGCAACTGAGCGCACGCGTTGTCTACGATGAAGATGTCACCGCCCGGATCGGCGTTGGTTTTACGGGTCGCATTCTTGAACTCAAAGCGGCGCCAGGCGACGTGGTCAAGGCTGGGCAAGTCTTAGCGGTTATCGATTCACCCGATTTTGGTACAGCCTATGCAGATCTCAATAAAGCGCGGGCGGACGAAAAGCGTAAACAGCTCGCTGTAAAACGAGCAAAAGACTTGGTGCCTGGCGAAGCTATTTCGACGCGGGACTGGGAAGTTATACAGGCAGAATACGCGCAAGCTCAGGCTGAAACCGCGCGCGCAGAGCAACGCATCAAGAACCTGAATCCCCATGGCTTCAAAATCATCGGCCAACAAGTGATTCTGGCCAGCCCATTAGCAGGCGTTGTTACCGAACGAACCGCAAGCCCGGCGCTTGAAGTGAACCCGAGTCTCGCTGCCCCATTATTTGTTGTGACCGACCCCCAGCGCCTTTGGGTCAGCATCGATTTACCAGAAGTCTTTCTCAGCAAAATCAAACTTGGCAGTGAAGTCTCAATCCAGAGCGATGCATATCCTGACGATACCTTTATCGGCAAAATTATTCAGCTTGGACAAACCATCAATCCAAATACGCGCCGCGCAAATCTTTTAGCCCGCGTGAATAATTCTGAAGGGAAATTGCTGCCAGAAATGTTTGTACGTGCCGCAGTACTACAAGCAAGTGGACAAGGCGTGCGGGTACCGAATCGCGCTTTAATCACGCGCGGCCTGTATGCCTATGTCTTTGTCGAAAAAGCGCCTGGTGACTTTGCATTTCAGAAAGTTAAACCCATCAAACGCGGCGTCGACTTCAGTTACATCGGAGAAGGCCTCAATGGCGGCGAACGTGTGGTCATCAAAGGTGCCTTGCTTCTTGAGGCTGAGTTTTTAGCTAGTCTTGGCGAAAAACAATGATCGACCGTTTGATTGTTTTTGCGCTGACCCAACGGATGTTTGTTTTGCTGTTGGTCGCTGCCTTAATTGGTTTTGGCGGCTATGCAATCAACAATCTTCCGATCGAAGCATTTCCAGATGTGCAAGACGTGCAGGTTAGGGTCATTTCACAAATGGCTGGGCAGGCACCCGAGGACATGGAACGAACCATTTCTCTGCCCATTGAGCGAGAAATGGCCGGCGTACCGAATCTAATCAATGTTCGCTCGGTAACCATGACGGGGCTATCGATCGTCACGCTCACGTTTAGCGAAGGTACCAACAATTACTTTGCGCGCCAGCAAGTCACCGAAAAACTTTCAACCGTCAATCTTCCTGCGGGCGTCCAGCCTCAACTCGCTCCTCTTTCAACCGCAGTGGGCGAAGTCTATCGCTATACGATTGATGCCCCGAACTTAACGGATACTGAAATACGCACACTTCAAGACTGGACAATTCGACCTGTGTTGCGCATGACACCAGGCGTTGCAGACGTGGTGAGCTTTGGCGGGGCGATCAAAGAATTTCATATAGAAATCGATCCACTCACGTTGCGAAAATATCAAATCACCTTAAACCAGCTCAGCCAGGCCGTCAGCAATGGCAATGGTAGCGCAGGGGGCGGCTTGATCAAACACGGAGACGAATCATTTGTTGTGCGTTCTGCCGGCTTATTTGCAACCTTAGACGACATTCGAAAAGTTGTGATCATCGCGCGTCAAGGCCAATCAATCACGGTTGGAGATGTCGCGACGGTCAAAGAAGCCGAACGGCCTAGGTTCGGCATCGTGGCCTTTGATAGAGCCGATAGCATCGTCGAAGGAATTGTGTCGATGACCAAAGGTGGCAACCCTTCAAAAATCAATGCTGCACTCAAAGAAAAAATCGCAGAGCTACAGCACAAACTACCGCCTAATGTCAAAATTGTTCCGATCTACGATCGCACAGAACTTGTGACCCTCACTGTCCACACGGTGGTACATAACTTGATTGTGGGCGCTTTGCTCGTTTTCGCGGTACTCGTTATATTTTTATCGAGTTGGCTGGCAGCCTTTGTCGTTGCAACCGTGATCCCCCTTTCTTTACTGTTTGCCTTTATTTTGATGAATTCGCTGGGGGTGTCGGCCAATCTCATCTCACTAGGTGCCGTTGATTTTGGCATCATCATTGACAGCGCCGTAGTCATTGTCGAAGCTTTAATGGTTCGCTTAGCGTTAAAGACACCGCAACGTCAAACCGACTTAAAGACTGCAATCTCTGATCGTATGCACGCAGTACATCGCACGCTCACCGACATGTCACGTCCGGTTTTATTTTCTAAAGCCATCATTATTCTAGCGTTCGTGCCAATCTTCACGTTTCAACGCGTCGAAGGAAAAATCTTTACTCCGGTCGCATTGACACTGACCTTTGCACTCATCGGTGCTGTCTTGTTAACGTTCACCCTTCTGCCCACCCTGCTCGCATACGTTGTTCATCATCAGCCCTTAGTCGAAAAACACAAGCCGTGGCTCGATCGTCTTCAAGAGCGTTATCGACAAGTCGTCATTTGGGTCATGGCGCATGCAAAAAAAGCCCTTCTGATTTCAATCGTACCGGTGGTCGTCGCGTTTGCACTTGCGACCCGAATGGGCAGTGAATTTATGCCAAAACTAGACGAGGGAAACATCTGGTTAAGCATCACTTTACCAACGTCTTCCTCGCTTGAAAACACAAAAGAGATTGAACGACTTGTGAGGGGAAAATTGCTTGCCTACCCCGAAGTCACCCGTTTGATTTCACACGTGGGTCGACCCGATGACGGCTCTGATCCGAAGGGCCCCAACAATCTTGAAAACTTGGTTGATCTGAAGCCGCGAGACCAATGGCGTTTCGCGAATAAAGAGGCTTTAGTGAGCAGCATGTCAAAAGACTTGTCTTCGATCCCCGGCATCATGACAAATTTCTCACAAGTCATTCAGGATAACGTCGAAGAATCCCTATCAGGATTTCGTGGTGAAATTGTCGCCAAAATTAGTGGTCCAAACCTAGAAATCCTAGAAGAAAAAGCCGCGGAAATTGTCAACGTCATTGAACACATCAGAGGTGCAACTGATGTAGAAGCAACAAAACTCAGCGGCCAATCAGAGGTCGTGGTCGTACCAGATCGCTCAAAACTCGCCCGCTACGGCATCAGCATCAACGATGTCAGTACGCTGGTGACGCAAGCGATGTCGGGCGCCTCGGTGACGAGTTTTTATGATGGCGACAAACGGTTTGATGTTGTGGTCAAGGTTGATCGAACACACCGCAATAGCATTGACGCAATCGCCGCATTGCAACTTGAACTACCTGGCACCCAAGTTGGAAACGGCTCTGGCACGGTCGCCTTAGGCGATGTCGCGTCAGTTGAAGTGCGGGAAGGTGCTTCTCGCATTCTGCGTGAAGCCGGAACCCGAATCGTGATTGTAAAAATGAATTTGATTGGCCGAGATCAAGGCACCTTTGTTGCCGAGGCGCAAACAAAAGTTCAAGACAAAGTGAAATTACCCCCAGGTTACGACTTGACTTGGGGCGGACAGTTTGAAAACTCACAACGGGCAACAAAACGTCTCGTCGTTATTATTCCACTCACTATTCTTTTGATTTTTTCATTGCTCTTTTGGGCCTTTCGTTCATTACGTATGGCGAGCCTTGTCATCGGCATGTTGCCCTTCACGCTGATTGGCGGACTGGCCGCCTTGGGCTTTGCGGACTTAAATTTATCGGTATCGGCTGCGGTCGGCTTTATCGCGGTTGCAGGAATCTCAGTACAAAATAGTGTCATCATGGCCGAAGAGGTCATTATGCGGCTTCGCCAAGGTCAGTCTACGACCGAGGCCATCCTTGAAGGGGCAGTATCGCGCTTACGGCCCATTTTGATGACGGCTTTGATGGCAGGACTTGGTCTACTACCCGCGGCGCTGTCACAGGATATTGGCAGCGAAACCAATCGTCCGTTTGCTTGCGTCATTGTCGGAGGCATCACGACTGGCACGATTTTTATGCTTTTGATTTTGCCAGCAGTCCTTAAGCTCTTTGGCCACTTTGCCAATACGCCGGATGAAGCCGCCGAACTATTGCATGATCAGCAAGGTATTGCCTCGCATGAATAATAAAACATCCGCACAACGGTTGGTGCTCTCCCTGCTGTGTACAACGATTGCAAGTTGCGCAGTAGGCCCAGATTATCAGCGTCCCGAATTACCAGAATCGCGAAGCTACGGTAGCGTTGGTGGCGTGTCTGAACCAAGCACGCTGCCAGGCGGTGACCAACGCGTCATCATCGGCAAGGATATTAGAAATGACTGGTGGACCCTCTTTCGCTCTCCTGCGCTCAATACACTGATTGAACAGGCGTTTGCCGCGAGCCCTACCATTGAGGTGGCACAGCAAGCCTTAAATGTTGCCCAACAATATGTTTACGCCCAGCAAGGATATTTTTTCCCGACGGTACAGGCAAACTACATGCCCACCCGTACGCAACTTCCAGGCAATCTAGGTGGCAACTCTCCGGGCGTTCAGGGAGATGGCACCTATATCGGCGCCTACCAAGGTACACCAGCCAGTCAAGGTGGTACAGCTCCCTACAACGGCTCAACGGTCTTTAACTTCCACACCGCTCAACTGACTGTCGGATTCGCACCCGATATCTTTGGTTTAAACCGCCGCGCGGTGGAATCTTTACAAGCGCAAACGGAAGCTCAAAAATTTCAGTTGCAAGCCGCTTACATTACGCTTGCAACAAATATTGTTGCTGCCGCGGTGCAAGATGGCATGTTGCGCAAACAAATTGACATCACCAAAGAAATGATCGCGGCCAATGAGACTGCGGTGGCGCTTGTCGGACGTCAACAAAAAGCCGGTTATGCCTCACAACTTGACCTATCCTTGCAAGAAAGTGCGTTAGGGCAGGTCAAACAACTGCTTCCGCCGCTGCAAAAACAGTTTGAGCAAAATCGAGATCTACTCAGGGTTTTAGCCGGGCGAACCCAAGACCAGGAGGTTCCTGCTTTTACTCTGGAGACCTTCAAGCTTCCAGAAGAACTGCCTTTGACCCTACCTTCACAGCTGGTTGAACAGCGTCCGGATATCCGCGCTGCGGAACAACTTCTTCGCTCGGCGAATGCCCAAATTGGTGTCGCACGTGCGGCGAGGTTTCCGCAACTCTCACTGAGCGGCACTCTGGGCGGCACCGCGAGCAACTTCAATCAAATGTTTTGGTCGGGTAGCGGTGGGTTCTTTGAGTTGGCGCTGAACATAGCCCAACCGATTTTTGATGGTGGCACCTTGATGCGCCGTGAGTACGCCGCCACCGAGACACAAAAACAAGCTGCAGCCCAGTATCGTTTGACTGTCATTACTGCCTTTCAAAATGTTGCAGACACTTTACATGCCATTCAGGCAGACGCCGCCACACTAAAGATCACCAACGACTTAACCGTTTCGGCCAAAAAAACCTATGACTTAAGCGGTCGGCAACACGCAAATGGCTATCTAGACCGACTAGCACTCATCAATGCGCAGCAAACCTATCGCCAAGCTTTGTTAAACCAAGCCCAAGCGCAGGCCAATCGTTTGGGTAATAGTGCGGCGCTGTTTCAGGCGTTAGGCGGCGGTTGGTGGAACAAGCC
Organism: uncultured beta proteobacterium; assembly: GCA_903924715.1. Classification (GTDB taxonomy): domain Bacteria; phylum Pseudomonadota; class Gammaproteobacteria; order Burkholderiales; family Burkholderiaceae_B; genus Zwartia. The sequence continues at coordinate 28 of CAIYCP010000017.1, read as the reverse complement.
GCTCGAGTAATTTGTTGAATTTATTTTT
>CAIYCP010000016.1 GCA_903924715.1 uncultured beta proteobacterium | reverse complement strand
GGGCTTAACGCCATAGCATGAACGGCGGCTTCGCGCCCCATGGTGGGGTGATGCCAGCCGAGTTTGATGCGGCTGTTTCCAACGTCGAGCAATACGATCATGGTGCGCCTTTAAGTATTGCGGTGGGTTCAGTAGTTGGTGGGCGCTTTATCGAAACGTCGCCTACCAGTACGGGCACCACCGCGGCCTCGGTTTGTACAAGCAGCCGTCCGATGCCGACCCTGCCTTGCGCAATCCCGATGTGCAAGACGCGTCCGTGATCGACGACCTGTACAGACTGCGAAGCCAATACGTCGACTGAATGAAACAAATCCTGAAAGGCAGCATAACCTGTTGTGGCGTAGACGTCTAAGGCCTTTTGCCAAGCCTGTGCGATCGTGCTGACGATCTCACTTGCGCAAAGGCCGACGTTGTTGTTCGCTAAAGGAGTTTGTGCGCAGGCCATGATGTCAGAAACATCAGCGATTTCGCGTTGAAGCTGCTTTGAAAGGGCTTGTGCACCGCGCAAGTTGAGCCCGATTCCGATGATCACGCAGGGATGGCGCACACCGGGTTGTTGCGCAGTTTCGACCAAAATCCCAGCAAGTTTGGCCGAGCCCCATTGCAAGTCGTTTGGCCACTTGAGGGCCAGTTTTTGACAAGCGAAGGCGCCAAGGCGCAAGGCAAACAGTTCTCTGAGCGCCAGGCAGGTTGCCACACCAAGTGCTGGTGATAAGCCCGGCAGCTGTGCCAACGGTATGTTTGGGTTGAACGCACACGAAAACATGAGCGTATCGCCAGCCGTGTTTTGCCAGGGTCGTGCGGCGCGCCCACGTGCCGTATGTTGGGTGTGGGCACCCAGGAGCCAAGGAATGCTGGGCGCTGTACCCAGTTTGATGCGCTGGCTTAGATCGTCATTCGTGGAGCCCGTGGTGTGAACCCACTGCACCAAACCAAAATTGGGCAGCGTGTTGCCCAGGCGCTCGGTGAGCGCTTCAGGCGCAAGAAGGCGAGCCTTGTCATTGAAAGAAGTCGAACCAGTCATAACAACTATCTTACCAATGTATAGGCTGAGTCAATATTCATGGTCTAAGATGGGACCATCGCTGTACACAACTTTGGATCAAAGCCTTGGCAGAGTCTCAACGCGTCACTTCTGCAACAACCTTGACCGTGGCCTATGACGACACAGTCTGCAAACTCGCGGGCGATTGGAATGTGCAAGCGCTGTCGGCGCGTGGTGAAGTCGTGGCGCGACGAAAAGCCTTGGCGCAAGTCAAGGACGATGCGCATTGGGATTTGTCGTCGATAAATACCTTGGATGCTGTCGGTGCGCAGTTGCTTTGGCAGACCTGGGGTCAGCGAATACCTACAGCAATTGAGCTGACGTCAAGTCAACAGGCGTTGTTCGAGGTTCTGGCGCAGTACCCGATTGAGGCGGCCCCCGCCGCGCAAACGAGCAGTAAGTTTGACTGGCTTCGTGCCCTCGGTGATGGCGTATATGTTGCCCTTGAGCATGGGCAAGGGTTGCTATTGTTGTTGGGCGGTCTGGTCTTAAATCTTGGCCAGTTGATTGCGCGCCCTGCGCGCGGACCCTGGCGAGAGATTTCTGCACAAATATTTAGAGCTGGCGCACAAGCACTGGGTATTACGGCGTTAGTCGGTTTTTTGATTGGCGTGGTGTTGTCGTATTTGTCGGCGCAACAACTGGCGACGTTTGGTGCTGGTCAGTTTATTGTGAAGTTGTTGGGGGTCGCCACCGTGCGCGAACTGGGTCCGGTACTCGCAGCTATTTTGGTAGCGGGGCGGTCGGGCTCATCCATCACGGCGCAAATTGGTGTGATGCGTGTCACCCAAGAATTGGATGCCATGCAGGTGATGGGGATTTCGTATGGACAGCGTTTGATCATGCCACGGGTCATTGCGCTGGCAATCGCGATGCCCTTATTGGTGTTGTGGACAGATGCGATGTCCTTAGTGGGTGGCATGCTGGCCGCGAAATGGCAATTAGGCCTCTCGGTGGTTTGGTTTTTTGAGCGCTTGCCCGATGCGATTGGTTTGACGAATTACTGGATCAGCGTGATTAAAGGCGTGACCTTTGGTGCCTGGATCGCGTTGGCTGCCTGTCACTTTGGCCTGCGCATTGAGCCCAATACCGAAAGTCTTGGGCGTGGCACGACGGCGTCCGTAGTCACTTCAATCACGGGCGTGATTTTGATTGACGCCTTGTATGCAATTCTTTTTAACGAGATGAAGCTCTGATGACAAGCGCTGCGACTCCGCTCATCGATGTGCAAGATCTGACGACTGCGTTTGGAACGCATGTGGTGCACGAGCATCTGAATTTAAAAATATTTCCAAAAGAAATTTTGGCGCTCGTTGGGGGCTCGGGCTCTGGTAAAACGACCTTATTGCGGCAGATTTTAGGTCTTGACCAACCTCGCAGTGGTGTGGTCAACGTGTTTGGCCGCCCGGTGCATGCGTACGTTGGCGCTGAACGCATTGCGTTGACGCATCGCTGGGGCATGCTTTTTCAGGCAGGCGCCTTGTTTTCGGCACTTCCGGTATTCGATAATATTGCCTTGCCCTTGCGTGAAGTTCATCATTTGCCTGAAGATCTGATTCGTGAGGTGGTGCTGATGCGCTTGAGCTGGATGGGCTTGACGCCACGCGATGCGACATTGATGCCCTCGGATTTGTCGGGGGGCATGATTAAGCGTGTAGCCCTGGCCCGAGCACTTGCACTCGATCCCGAATTATTGTTTCTGGATGAGCCCACAGCAGGCCTTGATCCGCAACGCGCGGATGAGTGTGTGGAATTAATTCGTGTCTTACACCGCGAATTAGGGTTTACTGTCGTAATGGTGACGCATGATCTGGATACGATTGGTGCCTTGGCCTCGCGCGTCGCGGTCTTGGCAGAGAAGCATGTTTTGGTTGAAGGGCCTTTAGAACAAGTGATGCAAACACAACATCCATTCATCGATGCATTTTTTCATGGCGAACGCGGCGTACGCGCGCTGGGGGCCCGCGAGGCCAAGGGAGTCACTCATGGAAAACCGTAGCCATGCTTTGTTGGCGGGCTTGTTTACCTTGCTTTTGATCGTGGCCGGCGCAGTCGGAGCGGTGTGGGTCAGTAAAAAAATCTTCCCTTGATGTCGTATGAGCTCGTTGCGACGTCTCCGGTCACCGGGTTGTCGGTACAGTCGGCGGTTCGTTATCAAGGGGTGCCGGTCGGACGCGTCGAGTCGTTACGGTTTCTGCCCGACAAGCCAGGTCAGGTACGGATTTTGATTGGCGTTGATCCTAAAACGCCGTTAACCGAATCAAGCTGGGCCGAGATTGTGACCGCAGGCGTCACGGGGATTTCAAACGTTGAACTGCGTGATGATGGCAAATCCCGCAAATTGCTTGTTTCATCGGCGGCAGATTTGAAAGAGATCCCGATTCGGCCGAGTTTTCTTGAGCGCATCGCCTTACAAACGACAAATGCCTTGCCCGCGATTGATCGTATTCT
>CAIYCP010000015.1 GCA_903924715.1 uncultured beta proteobacterium | reverse complement strand
GCCTATCAGTTTTATAACGCGGTGATTCATTCGCATGCGCGTACGACGTACAACCAGGTTTGGGAATCGTTGCAGCAACCCCAAGGCCCCGTTGCACGGGGATTTGCCAAAGTGATGCCGCAGATCACCGATTTATATGAACTGTTTAAATTGCTCTCGCAAGGGCGCAAAGAACGCGGTGCAATTGATTTCGATACGGTTGAAACAAAAATCGTGTGTAACGAACTCGGTCGGATCGAAAAAATTATTGGCGTAGTACGCAACGATGCGCACCGCCTGATTGAAGAATGTATGTTGGCGGCCAATACGTGCGCAGCCGATTTTATGTTTCGCAGTAAACATATTGGTTTGTATCGGGTGCACGAAGGCCCGACCCCTGAAAAGTTACAAGCCCTGCGTGAATTTTTAAGAACACTCGGTTTGAGTCTGGGCGGTGGAGCAGATCCGACTTCGGCCGATTATGGTGCGGTGCTGGATAAAGCGCGGGCGCGCCCCGACTATGGGCTTTTGCAAACGATGTGCTTGAGATCAATGCAACAAGCCATCTACAGCCCTGACAATATGGGTCACTTTGGTTTGTCGTATCCGGCTTACACCCACTTCACGTCACCGATTCGACGCTATCCCGATTTACTCACGCATCGGGTGATTAAGGCGCTGCTGAAAAGCCAGCGTTATCAACCGCAATTGCATGGTTTTGTCTCGGCACCCGGTGCAACGTTGCGCGAACACGAGCACGATGTTTGGGAAAAACTTGGGCTGCTGCTGTCGGCCAACGAACGTCGCGCTGATGATGCCTCGCGCGATGTCGAAGCGTGGTTGAAATGTTGGTTTGTCAAAGAGCGTGTCGGAGAAGTATTCAGTGGCCGTGTCACGGGTGTGGCAAGTTTTGGTATTTTTGTGACACTCGATACCTTGCATGTTGAAGGCATGGTGCATGTGTCTGAGCTAGGAACTGAATATTTTCAATTTAACGATGCGATGCACGAGCTGCGAGGCGAACGCACAGGGATGCGTTACCGTTTGACGGATGCGGTGCAAGTGCAGGTCGCGCGTGTTGATCTTGAGGCGCGACGCATTGAGTTTAGGCTGGTGACGGGCACGACGTTTGATGCTTTGCGCAAGGCAGCGACGCGCGTCGAAGACCCAGGCGCTCGGCGGGTTAAAAAGGCGGCAGCACCCAAACCACCCGAACTCAAGGGGCAAATCGCCAAAGTGCGTCGTGCTGAGGCTAAAAAAACGGCGCGACAAGACAATGCCCGCCCGACAAAAAAAGTGGCGCATGTTGGCAAAAAGCCGGGCGCTAAAAAATCTGCCCGAAAAGGGCGTTAGGAATCTTCATGGCTACAACTCAAATGCTCGCAGGCTTTCATGCGGTGATTGCGCGCCTGCGCCAAGCGCCCGATTCTGTCCGCGAAGTCTACGTCGAAGCGCAACGGCGCGATAAGCGGATGCAAGCTTTTATTGCGACAGCGACTCAGGCGGGGCGGGTGGTGCATCCGGTGGGGACCGATCGCTTGGATGGCTTAGCAGGAGGTTCACGTCATCAGGGGGTTGTGGCGGTCGCAGATACGCGCAAACTGGCGGATGACTTGGATGAGGTGCTGGATGCCGTTCAGGGGCCCGTTTTATTGCTCGTGCTAGACGGGGTCACCGATCCACATAATTTGGGGGCTTGTTTGCGTACGGCTGATGCGGCCGGTGTGCATGCCGTGGTCGCACCCAGAGATCGCGCCGTGGGTTTGAATACGACGGTTCAACGGGTAGCTTGCGGGGCGGCCGAATCAGTGCCCTATCTGATGGTGACGAATCTTGCACGAACCATGCGCGAACTCAAAGACCGAGACGTCTGGTTAGTCGGAACCGACGACACTGCGACGCAAAGCATTCATCAGACCGATGGCAGGCGCTCAATGGCGTGGGTCATGGGCGCCGAAGGCGAGGGGATGCGGCGTCTGACGCGTGAAACCTGCGATGAGCTTGTGACGATCCCAATGCTGGGTAGTGTTGAGAGCTTAAATGTTAGCGTCGCCACTGCCGTGTGTCTGTACGAGACCGTTCGCCAGCGTCAACGCTAAACTAGATTTTTAAAGTGAGTATGCAATGAGCCAGACAAAACAAACGACCCAACACGGCTTTACCACGACCATTTTGCATGGCGATCGAAAGTTATCGGTTGAACATGGTGCGGTGCATAAGCCGATACATACTTCGACGCAGTATGCATTTTCTGATTCGCGCGAATTGGCCGCAGTATTTCAGGGTAAAGCAGGTTACACCTACGCCCGACAAGGGACGCCCACGACGGACGCGCTTGAAAAGAAAATTAACAAAATGGAAGATGGCGTCGCGACGCTGTCTTTCGCTACCGGGATGGGTGCACTCACCGCACTGTTTACGACGCTCTTGCGGGCAGGGGATCATCTGCTTTCTAGCCAATTTATTTTTGGCAATACGAATAGCTTGTTCGGTACGCTTGAATTGCTGGGGATTGAAATTACGCTGGTTGATCCGACCGACGTGCAGGCGGTGGCTGCCGCGATCCGCCCCAATACCAAAATGCTCTTTACCGAAACCATCGCCAATCCGGGTACGCAGGTTGCCGACCTTGAGGGGCTGGGCCGTTTATGTCAACAACGCAAGTTGGTCTATGTGGTGGATAACACGGTGACTTCTCCCTGGTTATTTCGGCCGAAGGTGGTCGGGGCGTCGATTGTCATGAATGCCTTATCCAAGCATATCGGTGGTCATGCCAATGCGCTGGGTGGCTCGTTAACCGATACCGGCTTATACGACTGGGCGCAGTATGGCAATATTTTGGACGTTTATAAAAAAGGCCCGTCCAGCGGCTGGGCGATCACACAGATTAAGAAAAAAGGCCTGCGAGATATGGGGGCAACCCTATCGGCCGATGCTGCGCATCGAATCGCAGTGGGCGCTGAAACCTTATCGTTACGGCTCGACAAAATTTGCAGTAATGCAATGGGGCTTGCTTCCTTTTTGTCAAAACACCCTGGGGTGCAACGTGTAGCTTACCCGGGACTTACAGATCATCCGCAACATGCCCGAGCAGCTCAATTATTTGGTGGCAAATTCAGTATGTTGATTGCCGTTGAATTGGTCGATACGATTGACGCGCTCGATTTTTTAAATCATTTGCAAGTTGCAATTTTGGCGACCCACGTGGGCGATACCCGCACGCTTGCTTTGCCGGCGGCACAGACAATTTATTATGAAATGGGGCCTGCAGTACGCGCCAAGATGGGGATCGCAGACGGCTTGATTCGCCTCTCTGTTGGCATTGAAGATCAAGAAGATTTGATTGGTGATTTTGAACAAGCATTTATTGCATGTTCAAAAAAGTAGATAACATAAAATCGGTGTGCATGTACTTCAATTTGAGTCGTTGAAATAAAAATAATATCTAAAATCGCACTGACTTAGTGCTACTTGTCATTATTTTATTCAGATAAATATCAATAAAAATGAGGCTCTCAGGGCTTTTACGCTTGACAGGTATCTAAGGCAGTGGCTTAATGATATCTTCAATAGATGCCTGCCTGAGCAGGCGTTTTAGCCTCTGCACTGAGTGCTCACCCATTTAAAAATTTTAGTAGACTTCTACGACGTTACTCCCCCAAGGAAATTTCTAATATGAACAAAACAGAATTGATTGATCACATCGCCACTAAAGCCGACATTTCAAAAGCAGCGGCTGGCCGATCACTCGACGCGATGATTGCTGCCATCAAAGCAACACTTAAAAAAGGTAATTCGGTGACCTTAGTTGGTTTTGGTACGTTCGCAGTATCGCAACGTGCTGCGCGTACAGGTCGCAATCCACGTACCGGCGAGGCCATTAAAATTAAAAAAGCAAAAGTGCCTAAATTTCGTCCAGGTAAAGCTTTAAAAGATGCACTGAATTAATCTAGCCGTATTTGCCAAAAAGATGCGTTTCGCTATAATGTGAAACGCATTATTTTTTTGTAGTCTGTATTAGCCCTTTGGTCCGGATGTCGCGCCGTCGCTGCATGGTGCGCACCGTCAAATCTTAGGGTGCTTAGCTCAGTTG
>CAIYCP010000014.1 GCA_903924715.1 uncultured beta proteobacterium | reverse complement strand
GCTGGGGTTCATCGAACTGCGGCCGCACAACCGCTACCGGCTGAAGATCGACAAGACCTTCCGCTGGCGACCCGACGGCCCGGTGATGCAGTTCTTCCGCCAGCACGCCGTCGCCGACTACTACAGCGGCGGCTTCGACGGCCCCGGCGAGTTGCTGATGCTGGTGCACGGCCACATCGGCAAGGCGCAGGCCCTGGTCTTCAACGACAGGCTGCAGCGCCTGGCGCAGGACTTCTCACAACAGCACCTGGCCGACCAGCGCCTGCCGGCCAGCGAGAAGTGCGCCTACACCGTGGTGCTGGGGATGCGGTCCTGGCTGTTCGCGCCCTTCCGCAACCTCTTGCGGGCGGGCGCCTGAACGCCGGGTCTCAAGCCGTGGGGTGCAGCGCGCGCTTCACGGCGGCGGCGCACAGGTCGACGGCCGTCACGGCTTCGCGCAGCACGCGGCCCATCGTGATGAAGCCGTGAATCTGGCGCTCGAAGCAGACGTACTGAGTGGGCACACCTGCTTTTGTTAATTTGTCGGCATAGTCAGCACCTTCGTCGCGCAGCGGATCGAAGCCCGCTGTCATCACGAAGGCCGGCGCCAAGCCAGAGTGGTCTTTGGCGAGCATAGGGGCGCCGCGCCAGTCGTTGCGCATCCATGTTTCGGGCATGTACGCGCCATAGTAATAATTCATAGAGTCTCTGGTCAGCATATAGCCCTGGCCATTGGTGCGCATCGATTCACGCTCTGAGCTGGGGTCGGTGACGGGGTAGATCAGTAGCTGCAATACTGGCTTAAAACTATTGTCTGCCTTTAAAGACAGCGCGACCACTGCCGCGAGATGGCCGCCTGCACTATCCCCACCCACGGCGATGCGCGCTGGATCAACCTTGAGCGTTGCGGCATTGGCATGCACCCACTTGGTGGCAGCCACACAATCGTCAGAGGCGGCTGGAAACACATTTTCAGGAGCCAGTCGATAGTGCACAGAAAACACCGCGCAGCGTGCCAGATTTGAAAGTGTGCGGCACAGCACGTCATGGGTATCGATATCACCAATCACATGGCCACCACCGTGGTAGTAGACCAGTGCGGGCAATACCTCTGAGGCGACGCTGCCTTTAGGGCGGTAGCCACGCACGGTAATCTTGCCGGCAGGGCCTGGGATATCGGAGTCAACACTTGACGCGACTTCAGGTGCTTCGGGTTGGCTAAAAAAACGACGCTGCACGTAGGCTTCGCGCGCCTGCGTTGCGGTTAGCGTGTGTACGGGAGGAATCCCTTTTTCGATCATCAAATCAATCAGGGCTTTAGCTTGTGGATCTAGCATGAGGTGTCTCGTCCTGTTTATCGGGTTCTAGGCCTTGTCACCCGGCCTGTGCAGTGCCTTCAAGAATACCGCACTCAGCCGCTATTGTGCGGCGAGGCGCGTTTGAAAGGGTGAACTTAACGCTTGATGTTCAGCGTTCGGCCCGTCGCAACCACAACAAAAACGCCGATTGCAAAGGCCCAGGTCTGCCATTCGATTATTTCGCTTAAGAGCCAACCCGAGGCGATGATCGTGATAAAGGGTTGTAGCAACTGCGCTTGACCCACGCGTGCGATCCCGCCTAGAGAGAGCCCTTTGAACCAAGGTAAAAACGCAAGGTATTGACTAATCAGGGCAACATACAAAAAACCAATCCACGCCGAGTTTGTGGCTTGCCAAGAACTCGGTGCGAACCAGAGGGTAGGCCAAACTAAAAGTGGTGCTGAAATCACCAGTGTCCAAGAGATCACTTGTAGGCCACCTAACGATCTGGCCAGATACCCTCCCGTTGCGTACGAGAGTGATCCAGTCAGTACGGCGAGCAGCAGCGACAAATCAGCCCAATGCAAGCTGCCGTTGCCACGCATCAGCGAGAAGACGATCACGAGCGCGCTGCCAAGCAAGGCCATCAACCAAAACCCTAGCGAGGGGCGTTCTTTGAATAACAACGCAGCGCACGCCGCAGTGGTTAAGGGCATGATGCCAAGCATGACGCCGCCATGCGAGGCGTCGACCCGTTGCATCGCCAAGGCCGTAAATACTGGGAACCCAATCGCAACACCCACGACTACAAGTAGTAGATATTTGAATTCGTGAAATGTGGGACGCCGATGTTTGCCTGCGGCAAGATAGATCACGGCCAGGATGGTCGCCAGCAGTGCACGACCGGTTGCGATAAAAATAGGATGAAAAGACTCGAGCGCCATGCGTGTTGCCGGCAGCGTCAGCCCAAATAAGGCGACGCCGATGAGCCCTAGCAACATGCCTTTGTTTTCGGCTTTCATAGGGGGGTGTTACATCGCGTTGTAAACGGGCCCTTCACCACCTTGAGGCGTCACCCAAACGATATTTTGTGTGGGGTCTTTGATATCGCAGGTTTTGCAATGTACGCAGTTTTGTGCGTTGATTTGTAAGCGATCGCTGCCGTTGTCATCTTTGATAAATTCGTACACACCGGCGGGGCAATAGCGCGCCTCAGGGCCACCGTACTTAGCCAGATTAATACTGACGGGTACCGAAGCATCTTTGAGCGTTAAGTGAATGGGTTGGTTCTCTTCGTGATTGGTGTTTGAAATAAACACTGAGCTCAAGCGATCAAACGTCAAGACGCCATCAGGTTTTGGATATTCAATTTTGGGGCACTGATCGGCCGGCTGGAGACACGCGTGATCGGGCTTGGTGCGATGGATCGTCCAGGGAATATTGCCTTTGAGCACAAACTGTTCAATGCCGGTCATTAAGGTGCCGACGGTGCGGCCTTTTTTGAACCACTGCTTGAAGTTACGCGCTTTGTTGAGTTCGGTGTGTAACCATGAGGCTTCAAACGCTGCCGGATACGCAGGCAACTCATCTGCACTGCGCTCGGCAACCAAGGCGTCAAAGGCCGCGTCAGCCGCCATCATGCCCGACTTGATCGCGGCATGACTGCCTTTGATGCGCGAGGCATTCAAGAAACCTGCCTCACAGCCTACTAGGGCACCACCAGGGAAGACCAATTTGGGTAGAGATAGCAAACCACCCGCGGTAATGGCGCGCGCACCATACGCAATACGCTTGGCACCTTCAAAGGTGCCGCGAATAGACGGGTGCGTTTTGTAACGCTGAAATTCTTCGAACGGCGAAATCCACGGGTTAGCGTAATCAAGGCCAACCACCATACCCACCGCAACCAAGTTGTCGTTCAGGTGATATAGAAACGAGCCGCCATAGGTATCCGAGTCAAGCGGCCAACCTGCCGTGTGCACCACCACGCCTGGGCGTGATTTTGAGGGATCAACTTCCCATAGTTCTTTAATGCCAATGCCATAGCTTTGCGGATCACGGCCCTGATCAAGTTTGAATTTGCTGATGAGTTCTCGACCCAACTGACCGCGTGCGCCTTCAGCAAAAATCGTATATTTCGCTAAAAGCTCCATGCCTTGCTGATACTGATCGGTGGGTTGACCGTCGCGCCCAACACCCATATCGCCTGTGGCGACGCCGCGCACGGCACCTTGATCGTTATAGAGCACTTCGGCCGCAGCAAAGCCCGGAAAGATCTCAACACCCAGCGCCTCGGCTTGTTCGCCAAGCCAGCGGGCAACTTTGCCCAAGCTCACGATATAGTTGCCGTGATTTTGAAAGCACTCGGGCAACAGCCATTCAGGTGTTTTACGTGCGCCCGTTTCGCTCAGAAACAAAAACTCGTCTTCTTTAACGGGCGTATCAAGCGGGGCGCCCATTGCCTTCCAGTCTGGCAACAGTTCGGTCAGTGCTTGTGGGTCCATGACGGCGCCCGACAAAATATGTGCGCCGATTTCACTGCCTTTTTCAAGCACACACACTGAAATCTCGTGTTGGCGTTCAGCTGCGAGTTGCTTTAGACGGATCGCGGTTGCCAGGCCACCGGGGCCGCCGCCTACTACAACAACGTCGTATTCCATCGATTCGCGTGCTGACATGAGAGTCTCCCTGCTTCAAAGGTATGATGTTTATTTGCTGCAGCGATTGTATTGCACAGGGGCACAGGCTGTCGTCCTACGGGCCTTGCAAACTCGTGAACTGCCTCTTTTGCGCGACGCGGCATGATTTTTTGGAGAAGTGTGTGGCCAGTTCTGAACCCCGAACCCTGACGGTTGGCGATATTTACGATTTAGATATCCCGATGCGTTGGTCTGACGCCGATGCTTTGGCGCATCTAAACAACTGCAATTATTTCCGCTATATGGAAGAAGGGCGGTTGAAGATGTTCTACGAGGGTGAGGCTCCGCAATCCACGCGCTATGGGCCGGTCGTGGTGCACTGCGCCTGTGATTTTAAAAAATCGATTACCTACCCGGCAACTGTGCGCGTCAGCCTGCGCGTCGAGAGCATTGGTCGCTCAAGCCTTGAGCAGTCGGTTGATATTTCGGTGGTCTACCCCGACCGCCTTGAATTGTGCGCGCAAGGTAAGTCTGTGATGGTCTGGATGGATTTTGAATTGAATAAATCACACCCCTGGCCTGCCGAGGTGCTTCAGGCTTTGGCAAAGCCTATAAATCGTCGATAATCTGGTCAACGTGCATACTTAGGAGTCGGTTCAATGAATAAGCTCTATCCCAGTGCCACCGCGGCACTGAAAGATATCCTTAAAGATGGGCAAACCATCGGTGTCGGCGGTTTCGGCCTGTGTGGTATTCCTGAGGCGCTGATCGCCGCGGTGCGCGATCTTGGCGTGCAAAATTTAACTTGCATCAGCAACAACGCGGGCGTTGATGGCTTTGGCCTGGGCATGCTGCTGCAAACTCGCCAAGTTAAAAAAATGATCGCCTCGTATGTTGGTGAAAACAAAGAGTTTGAACGCCAGTTTCTGGCGGGTGAGCTCGAACTTGAGTTCACGCCCCAAGGGACTCTGGCTGAACGTTTGCGAGCCGGTGGCGCGGGTATCCCCGCCTTTTTTACCCGCACTGGAGTCGGTACGGTGGTGGCCGATGGTAAAGAGATCCGCGAGTTTGACGGCGAAAAATACGTGATGGAACGTTCGCTCGTACCCGAGATTTCTCTGGTCAAGGCCTACATCGCTGATCGCAGTGGTAATTTAATTTTTCACAAAACCGCGCGCAACTTCAATCCTCCTGTTGCGATGGCGGGTAAGTTGACCGTGGTTGAAGTCGAAAAGGTGGTTGAGCTGGGTGAACTCGATCCCGATCAAATTCATCTGCCCGGAATTTATGTGCATCGCATTGTCATCAATGCGACCCCTGAAAAACGCATCGAACAACGTACTGTTCGCGCGGCGAGCTAAGGAGCAATCAACATGGCATGGACTCGTGACGAAATGGCCGCACGCGCGGCACGCGAATTAAAAGATGGTTTTTATGTCAACCTGGGTATCGGTTTACCGACCTTGGTCGCCAATCATGTGCCTAAAGGCATTGAGGTTTGGCTTCAGTCAGAAAATGGTTTGCTCGGGATCGGGCCTTTTCCGCTTGAAAGTGAAGTCGACGCCGATATGATCAACGCGGGTAAGCAAACGGTCACCCCAATTCCTGGCTCGTCGATTTTTTCGTCGGCCGATTCGTTTGCGATGATTCGTGGCGGCAAAATTAATTTGGCAATTTTGGGTGCAATGCAGGTTTCTGAGACCGGTGACCTTGCGAACTGGATGATCCCTGGCAAGATGGTCAAAGGGATGGGCGGGGCCATGGATTTGGTCGCGGGTGTTGGGCGCGTCATTGTTCTGATGGAGCACGTTGCTCGCAAAAAAGACGGCTCGGTGGATATGAAACTATTACCCAAGTGCACCTTGCCGTTGACGGGCGTGGGTGTGATTGATATGGTGATTACTGATCTGGGTGTTCTTGAAGTTACCCCCAATGGTTTGAAATTACTTGAGTTAGCACCAGGTGTGACGGTTACTGAAATTCAAGAGCACACTGCAGCAAAACTTGATGTGTCGGCGGTTGCGTAAGTAACCGCTGTGCTGGCAATCTTGTCTTGCTGTCCGATGTTGAAGTGGTGTATTACCAATATGTTCGGATGGCTCAAGAGCCTGTGACAAAGATCTATCGGTGATTGGTGCTGGGGTGTCGCTACAATGCGCCACCCCCATTTTTTTATAAAAGGATTCAAGCATGGATTTCATCACTGGCTTGTTAGATCTATTACTGCACATCGATAAAACGATGCTGCAGTTCATCGAGGCACATGGGGTCTGGATTTATGCCTTGCTCGTTGCTATTATTTTTGCTGAAACGGGCCTGGTGTTCATGCCTTTTTTGCCAGGCGATTCATTGCTGTTTGTGGCGGGCGCAGTATGCGCGATGGGCAAGATGGATATCTATTTATTGATGGCAATTTTGACGACAGCAGCGATCGTAGGTGACGCAGTGAATTATTCGATCGGCCGCTGGTTTGGTGCGGCATTAATTTCGCGCACGAGTCTGGTGAACGCTAAACATCTGGCGTACACACAAGGTTTTTACGATCGCTACGGCGGTCAAACCATCATCATCGCGCGCTTTATTCCGTTAGCGCGCACGATGGCGCCTTTTGTTGCGGGCTTTGCGCGGTTTGATCCTAAGCGTTTCGTTTTGTATAACGTGACCGGTGGACTGTTGTGGGTGGTGTCGTTGACGGTTGCTGGGTATTGGTTTGGCAATCTACCGTTTGTGCGCAATAACCTGACGGTGGTGATTCTGTTTATTATTTTCTTGTCGATTTTGCCTGGCATCATTGCAGTACTGAAAGCCAAGTTCGCTCGCCCCTCTAAATGACGTCGACTATGTTGAACGCTGGTACGTTTGATGCCCTGACGGCATTGCGTGCGGCCATGCAGGCTGCTCGCGTGCAGGCTTGCCTGGTGCCTTCAGCAGACCCCCACTTGTCTGAGTATTTGCCTGACTACTGGCAGGTGCGCCCTTGGTTGACTGGTTTTAGCGGTTCGGTGGGTACGGTTGTAGTCACGCATGATTTTGCTGGCCTTTGGGTGGATAGCCGTTACTGGGTGCAGGCCGAGGCCGAACTCGTCGGTACAGGCATCACTCTGATGAAAATTGGTGTGGCGAGCGACCCTGCCCACGCCAATTGGCTGGCGGCACAACTTGCTGAGGGTGCGACGGTGGCGGTGGATGGCCGTGCGTTGGGTTTGGCCGCGCGCGATGCGCTACTCGAGTTGTTGACGCCTCGCGGCATCGCACTAAAACTGGATCTTGATTTGCCCGGACAGTGCTGGCCCGAACGCCCTGCGCTGCCGACGGCCGCGGTGCGTGATTTACCGCTAGAGATTGCGGGGACCTCGCGACAAGACAAGCTCGCGCGCGTGCGCGAGGCCATGCTTGAGAAGGGCGCCCAGTGGCATTTGCTCTCGACCCTTGATGATATTGCCTGGCTCTTGAACTTACGCGGCAGCGATGTGTCGTTTAATCCGGTATTCATGGCGCATGTCTTGATCGGCCTCAATGATGCGCGGTTGTTTGTGCTGCCTGGCAAGGTGGACGTTGCCTTGGCAAACAGCCTTGCCCTTGCGGATATTGAGGTTCGGCCCTATGACTCCGTGGCACAGGTTTTGGCTGAACTGCCCGAAACAGACGTTTTGTTGTTTGATCCAGCGCGTACGACGTGTGCCCTCATTGATCGCTTGCGCACGCACACAGTGCGTGCGATGAACCCCAGCACCTTCTTTAAGTCTCAAAAAACAGCATTCGAACTGAATCACGTGCGCCGCATCATGGAACAAGACGGCGCAGCCTTGTGTGCGTTTTTTGCGTGGCTCGAGCAGGCCATCGCGTCTAGCGCTGCCACACCGCTCAACGAGTTGATGATCGACGAGCGTTTGCTCGCGCTACGCGCTGCGCAACCAGGCTTTGTTTCACGTAGCTTTGGCACGATTTCAGCGTTTAATGCCAATGGTGCGATGCCCCATTACCGACCCACGCAGGCCTCGCACGCGCAAATTAAGGGCGATGGCTTGTTATTGATTGATTCTGGCGCGCAATATCTGGGTGGCACCACCGACATTACTCGCGTGGTACCCGTTGGAACGCCGACTGAGCCACAAAAAGACGATTACACGGCCGTGCTCAAAGCGATGATTGCCCTGTCTCGCCTGAAGTTTCCGCGCGGTGTTGCGTCTCCGATGCTCGATGCTGTTGCGCGCGCACCCTTATGGGATCGTCTGGCTGAATACGGCCACGGAACAGGCCATGGCGTCGGGTATTACTTGAATGTTCATGAAGGCCCACAGGTCATTTCATATCGTGCCGCGCCCGCTCCGCACACTGCGATGCAGCTGGGCATGATTACCTCAAACGAACCTGGTCTTTATCGTCCGGGCCGTTGGGGCATACGAATCGAAAATCTAGTTTGCAACCAAAGTGCTGGCGAATCTGAATTTGGCGAATTTCTTGAGTTCGAAACCTTGACGCTTTGTCCGATTGACACGACTTGTATCGTGGTCAGTCAGCTGCGCGACGACGAACTCGCTTGGTTGAACGCCTACCACCAAGAAGTTCGCGCACGCTTAGCGCCACGCCTTGAAGGTGAAGGTTTGGACTGGTTGTTGCACCGCACACAGCCGCTCGGTCGTTAACTCGGTCGTTCGCTCGACCGTGGCAGGGTTGGGCCTGAACAAGAGCCTGCTTGTTGTCTGGTTTCGTGGCGGTTTGC
>CAIYCP010000013.1 GCA_903924715.1 uncultured beta proteobacterium | reverse complement strand
TACTTCTCGCGTTTGAGCAACGCACCGAGCGTAATCGGTGCGACGCGCGCTTCTGCCAAGTAGCGTTCAGCCTCACGATTAAAACGCAAGATATCGTAAAGCATTCTTAAAAAACGTGGCCGAAAAAAATTGAGCGGCTGTGCAAAGACCGTGCTGAGGTCCGTACCTGCCCACTCAAGATCGGGCCTCTGTAGCGATACGCCAAACGACATTTCACTGGCGTGCACCGGTACACCAAGGTGCGCCAAGAGCGGGACTAGATTCGGGTAGGTCAGGTCATTGTGAACCAAAAAACCAGTGTCAACTGGGTGTGTGATCCCTTCTAAGGTCACATTCACTGTATTCGAATGACCACCGAAATAGTCTCCGGCTTCAAAAAGTGTGATCTGATATTTTTGGGCCAACAACCACGCCGCCGATAGACCAGCAATCCCAGACCCGACGACCGCGATGCGACGACCTGGTTCGATCTCAGTCCGAGTGCGTTGCACCGCGCTGCTCGTGATATTGTCGGCGTCAACCATCATCAGGCGTTCTCAAGACCTAGCAAACCCTGTCGCAACGCGGGTCGCTGCGTGCGCGCATCAAGCCAGATTGCCGCAAAGGCGGAGGCAAACTCTGGATCCATTACTGATCCGAGCTCTGCGGTCGCAGAAAAAAAACAGACACCCCGTCCTGGCTGAAACCAGCCAATCAAACAATCACTTAACGCAACATCAGGCACGATCCGCTCGAGCGCAGTGCGCCACGCGAGCAGTTGTTCTGTTGACGGCGTAGCCAATCGTTGAATTTCCTGCATGGAGATTGAGACGATCTGCTGAGCAGACAATTTACGCAGGTATGAAAGCACGAGTAAATAGGGCTCAGTCGGGTCAAAATGACCAGAAGCAGTGAGTAAATAAATTTTGTAAAACTTAAAAACGCTCCAGCTAAAAACGCCGTGACCGCATACCGCCCACATCGCGCCCGCTTTCTCCTGCAAGCCGCTGGGTAAGTCTTCTGACCTAAACAATGAAGAAACATCGTCAAAGGTGACGCTTGCAGGCATAATCAGACTCCGGCCTATAAAAACGAATAATGATTGCCAATATACACTACAAAGTATAAAAAGTTACTATTTAGTAATAAAATGAACTATTCAGAAATCATCCTCTAGTAACTGGCGAAATCGAATGATCGAAACTCCTCCTGCCAAATTGTCATTCAAGAAGCAACAACTGCAATTCCGAGAGAATGCAATACTTGACGCGGTCAATCGGTTACTCGCCCAGAAGGGGTTTGACCTCATGACCATGGATGAGGTAGCCGCCGATGTTGGCATCGCCAAAGCCAGTTTGTACAAACACTTTGAGTCAAAAGAACAGTTAGCCGCCGCATCAATGACGCGCTTGCTTGAAAGCGCGATTGCCCTGGCCGCAGCGCTGTCGGACCAACAACCACCGCTCGACAAACTCAAAGCCGTGGTGCGTTGGGCGGTCACTGAGCACCTGGGGGGCACAATGCCCCTGCTGCCCTCAACGCGTTCCAGCATTCAGCAGGCCTTAATGGGCTATCCACCCTATATTGAACGTCTGAGCACCTTGACCGAACAACTTGGCGAATGGATCGAACAGGCCCAGGCGCAAGGTGCGCTGGCGGCCTCGCTTCCTGGAGAGGTCATTTTGTACACAATCTTTGCGCGCTCGTGCGATCCGGTGGCTGACTTTTTAAAAATGGGTGGCGCATTCTCTGAAGAGGATATCGTTGACCTGGTGATTCACACCACCTTTGAGGGTATGACGAGACAATCTTGACTAGCCCTTGAGGGCGACTTGTGCATTGCATCGGCTAGAATCGATTTCTTTTTTGCGGATGCGTTATGTGGTTTAAAAATTTAAAATTATTTCGTCTGTCGCCGTCTTGGACATGGACTGCGGCTCAACTCGATGCGCTGCTAACGAAAGAACAATTCGTATCGGCAGGCGCCGCTGCCCCGCTTTCAATTGGCTGGGTGCCTCCGCGCGAAGAAGATGTGCGCTTTGCCTACAGTGTTGGTCGCCAAATCCTCTGCGCCTATCGTACTGAAAAAAAACTACTCCCCACTTCGGTGATCAATCAGTTTGCCAAAGTGCGCGCGCAAGAACTCGAAGATCAACAAGGCTTCAAGCCCGGCCGCAAGCAAATGCGAGACCTCAAAGAAGAGGTCACACAAACACTGTTGCCGCGCGCCTTTAGCCTGGCGCGCGATACGCGGGTCTGGATCGATCCGGTGAATCATTGGCTCGTCATCGATACAGCTTCAAGCTCAAAGTCTGAAGAAATCCTCACGGCCCTAGGCAAAGCGATTTATCCGTTTCCTGTTGAGCCGGTTCAGGTCACCATCAGCCCTGCCGCAGCGATGACCGATTGGGTACTAGGCGGACATGGGCCGACAAACTTTTCAGTCGATCAAGATGCCGAACTACGCGCTGGTGGCGACAAGGCCGCAGCAGTGCGCTATGTCAAACACGCACTCGATAGCGACGATATTCAAAAACATATCAAAGCCGGCAAACAATGCACACGCCTAGCCCTCACCTTCAATGACCGCATTTCATTTGTCTTGACTGAAAATCTTGATATCAAACGCGTCGCGCCACAAGATATTTTGGATCAATCCGAGCAAAATATGCCTGCCGATGCAAATGAACAGTTTGACGGCGACTTTACCTTGATGTGTGCTGAACTCAACCAAATGCTTTCGGGCTTACTCGATGCCCTTGAAGAAAAAATCTTAACCGCCAAAGCAGCCTAAGCTATACCAGGAAGAACGCATGGACCTCATGATTACCAGTAAAGTTTTAGAAACCGTCGAAGGCGGCGTCTTGCTTGAGGTTCGTGCCGATGATTTACAGGTGCAGGCCTTCGTTGTTGTCGCACCCGTCGACATGGAGGTCGTCGAACGTTTAGTACCCATCACCGTATTTGAAAGCGGGGTCCAAGTCCACGTTTCAGGCGTTCACACGACTACCGACATCGTTGAACAGATCGTACAAATACTCGAAAACATGGATCCAAACGATGTTGCCGTTTTTTTGTGTGAAAACACAATCGCGTATGGCGAAAGTTTAGCAACACTCGGGCTTAAACACTAAAGACCTCACGCTGGCGGATTCAAACGCCACCAATGGGTCGCCGCGATCCTAACCGTCTCGGTTTGCACTTGATGCGCAAATTCAAACGCTTTGCCATAGATCGTCTCATCCGGAAATTCCGTCACAAGCTTAACTCCCACGTTTTGACGATCATTTTGTGACAGCATGCATGCAATACCATGCTTCATAGCAAAATCACCCGACCCTGCATACGACTCATAGCGCATCATTTGACGATGATTAAAATCTGCCAGGCCTGGTACCCGCGACAAGTCTTCGGTCAATGCTTCAAGCCATTGCAAGGCAAGCGCTTTGAACGGTGCCTGGTAGCGCAATATCAAAAAGAAACCTTTTGGAATACTCCAGCTTGAAAAACCACGCGGAACATAGCCTGTCAAGGGTCGTGTCCACTCGTGCGCGGGATAACCATGCAAGCTCAAGTGCAATTGAGCACCGGTTAGTGCGATCGCCCGCCCGCGCCCTTCTGCCTCATACCAGGGCGCTTGCTCGCGATACTCTAGATCGTCACCCAACCCCGTGTAACGTGCGGCGTGATGCATGTGTTGTGGATGAAGCGAACGATATTGCGCGAAGAGCGCGTAACCGTCAGGATTCTCAAGCGGTACGACAGCGAAATGAGCCTGGGGTTGCGTCGCCAACCAGCGCGCGCCTCTAAGCGCACCAACGACACCCGAGGCCTCTTTCGCATGTTGTCCCCCCGTCACTACGATGGCGGGCAAGGTTCCCGGCCGATGTAAACCGTCGACGACACGACCCTGGCGCGATTGAAATTCAAAAACCTGCGCCTCGATACTCTTCAATACGTGACTGACTTGCGTAGCCGAAATAGGCGCTTGGCAACTGCTCAGCGCATCGGTGACACTTTCGCTATCCTGCTGATACTCTTTTTCTAAGGCCGGCAGCGCCGTACCCACTGGATACTTGTTGATCTTTATGCGAACTTGATCGAACCCGACACGGATGTCAGGGACAATTTGCCCCG
>CAIYCP010000012.1 GCA_903924715.1 uncultured beta proteobacterium | reverse complement strand
GTATAGGCACCTGCGTTAATCACAATGAAATCGGTGCCGTCAGTGCGTGCTGCTTGAATGCGATCGACCAATTCGCCTTCGTGGTTGCTTTGGTAGGCCTCGAGCGTCGCGCCCAAACTGCTGGCCACGGACACAAGGTGAGCTTCAATTTGTGCAAGAGTCGTGTGCCCATAGAGGTGTGGCTCGCGTAAACCTAGCAAGTTCAAGTTTGGGCCGTTTAGGACGAGAAGGCGTTGTGCCATGCGTGGAGCTCGGTGATAAGGAACGAAAGGTTAAACGACAAGCGGCCGAAAACCAGACAAACCAACTAAATAGAGCGCATTTTTACGCTAATTGCTGCGATTTGTCTATCTACGTCTTCGATTTGGCAATCAGACGTTCAATACGACTTCGCAGGTCAGCGGGCTCAACCTGACCAAGAATTGAATCGAAAATGCTGCCATTTGCATCGAATAGCAGGGTAAAAGGCAACCCACCCGCACTATTCCCTAATTCGCGAACCATTGCAATCCCCGCATGACCCGCAACAAGCAATTGATAAGATACCGGTAGTTTAGCAACAAATTGGGCGATGTTTTGAGCTGTATCAATACCAATGCCAACAAATGCGATTTCAGGGTGCTCTTTGGCCATCGCATCGAGATACGGCATCTCTTGCACGCAAGGCGCGCACCAGGTGGCCCAAAAGTTGACCACGACAGGGCGTCCCTTGAGCGCACTTAGCGCGAACTCTTGGCCATCTAGCCCGGGTAACCGCGCGTGATACAGAGCAAGAGGATTAGCCAGGACACGTGCAGGCTCGGCTGACGCCCCGACGGCCCGGTTAGCAGCTGGCGCCGCGCGTGACGAGGCGCGCCAGGCCGCCCAGCCGGATACCGCGATCGCAGCCAAGCCGCCCACACCTAGCAGAACAGTTCGTCGTTTCATAGCTTGCATCATACCGTCTCACTCTACAATGTGGCGGGGAGAATTTTCATGCATTTGCATATTTTAGGAATCTGCGGCACGTTTATGGGCGGGCTCGCACTGATCGCGCGCTCGGCAGGTCACCGCGTCACTGGCTGTGATGCCGGGGTGTACCCACCCATGAGCACGCAATTGCAAGAGCAAGGCATCGAACTCATCGAAGGCTTTGACCCAAGCCAGCTTGCCCTCAAACCCGATCTGTTTATTGTGGGTAATGTCGTGTCACGTGGTAACCCACTCATCGAGGCGATTCTCGACGCGGGCCTAGCCTATATCTCGGGCCCGCAATGGCTTGGCCAAGAAATCCTGCAAGGCCAGCACGTGTTGGCCGTGGCGGGCACACACGGCAAAACGACGACCAGCTCAATGCTGGCCTGGATTCTGCAGCAGACGGGGCACGAACCCAACTTTTTAATCGGCGGCGTGGCGCCTGGCCTCGAGCTGTCGGCGCGTTACCACCCCGAGCGTTCGTTATTTGTGATCGAAGCCGACGAATACGACACGGCATTTTTTGATAAGCGTTCAAAATTTGTGCATTACCGGCCACGTACCGCGATTTTGAATAATCTTGAATACGATCATGCAGATATTTTTCCTGACTTAGCCTCGATCGAAACTCAGTTTCATCATCTGCTGCGCACTGTGCCCCACAAGGGTCGGGTGGTGGCGCCCGCCCATGATGACGCCTTAGCGCGCGTACTGGCCCGTGGTTGCTACAGCGAACTCATCACCACCGGACAGACGAGCGGCTGGCATACTCAAAGCGTAGATGCCACGGCGTTTGACGTTTTTAACGACTCACAGCGACTTGGGCGTGTGCAATGGTCACTGACGGGTGCACACAACCAACATAATGCGCTGGTGGCGCTGCTGGCCGCCGAACACGTTGGTGTGTCACCCGCCCAAAGTATCAAAGCGCTCAGTCAGTTTGCAGGCGTCAAGCGACGCATGGAAATCCGCGGTACGGTCAAGGGCGTGACGGTCTACG
>CAIYCP010000011.1 GCA_903924715.1 uncultured beta proteobacterium | reverse complement strand
CACGGTGCTCATCGCTTTTAACTCAAAGGACCCGACATGAATATTTTTAAAGCATGCAGAGTCTTTGGCTTGGCCATCGGTGCCCTGTTGTTATTGTTGGCTGCAGCGCGTGTTCAGGCGCAAGTAAACGTCTTCGCAACGGTACCTGAGTGGGGGGCCTTGGCAGAAGAATTGGGTGGAGACAAAGTCAAAGTGTATGTTGCCACGAATGCGTTGCAAGATCCTCATCGCGTTCAAGCGCGTCCGTCTTTATTGGCGCGCGCGCGTGGTGCCCAGCTTTTGATCGCCACGGGTGCAGAACTTGAAATTGGCTGGCTACCGATTTTGCAACGCGATGCGGGTAATCCGAATATTTTGCCTGGTCAGCCAGGTATGTTCGAGGCCGCGCAATATGTGCAATTACTGGGTGTACCGGCTTCAGTGGATCGCAGCATGGGGGATGTACATGCTGCAGGCAATCCTCATATCCAGACTGATCCGCGAAATTTTTTACCGATTGCACGTGCATTAACCGAACGCTTAATGTTGCTTGATTCGAGCAACGGCACTTTTTATCAAGACCGCTTGCGAAGCTTTTTGTCTAGATGGCAAGCAAGCATTGAGCGTTGGGGTGCTGCGGCCAAGCCTTTGCAGGGGGTCAATATCTGGGTGCAACACGATGGGTTTACTTATCTAAATGCCTGGCTTGGGTTGACTCAGGTAGGTGCACTGGAGTCTTCGCCCGGCATGGATCCTTCAGTTGCACATCTCAGTACAGTGCTGCAGCGTCAAGGCCAGCTTCAAGGTCGAATGATTTTGACCGCAGCCTATATGAGTGATGCGCCATCAAAATGGTTTAGCGAGCGCGCAAAGGTTCCAGTGGTTGTTCTGCCGTTTACTGTGGGTGGTAATAAAGAGGCGACGACGCTTGATACGTTTTTTGAAAATACGCTGATGCGTTTGCTTCAAGCGCTTTAGGCTTGACTAGCAATTTTTACAGCGGCCATAGAGTGTCAGATCGTGATCTTCGACCGTGAAGCCTTTGGGGGCGAGATTGGCCAGGTCAGTGGGGCAAGAATGAATGTCAAAAACTTTTTGACATTGATTGCACTGAAAGTGGTGATGATGGCCATGGCCCGATAATTCAAAACGTGGGTTTTCGCCCGGCAGAACCACCTGCCTGAGCAAACCTTCATCAACCATCGTTTTTAAGTTGCGATAGATCGTGGCGATTCCGATGCGCGGAACGGTTTCGCAGGCCATGACAAGCACTTCTTGTGCCAGTAAAGGACGCCCCGCACGTTGCAAAGCATCGCGGATGGCAGAGCGTTGAACGGTCGATCGTTCCATAGGTCGGTTCTTAAAATGAAAGTGCCGCAAGCCGCTAGTGTAGGTGAGCTCGGTTTCAAGCATTGATAATGATATTGTATTATCATTATCCAAATTCAAGCAAACACCTTTATCCATCAACTTATTTCAAGCCATGCAACCGGCACCAACGCAAACTGCGGCTGTGCACGACCACAGCCACCACGCTGATCACAGTCACGCGCCTGGTCATAGCCGCTTATCGCATGGACGATTCGAGATCAGCCCTATATTGTCGAGCGTTTGGGTCAGGCTTGTGGCTTCGTTTGTTGCGTTAAGCCTTTTATGGCTGGCCGTTGCTTGGGCCCTTGTTCGCGATGTCTAACGGGCTGTCTGCTCTGAATGTGTCTGGCGCGATCGAGATTAATAATCTGACGATTGCTTATCAAGGACACCCCGCTGTGCATCATGTGACAGGGCGTTTTATGCCGGGTTCACTGACTGCCGTCGTCGGTCCCAATGGGGCGGGAAAAAGTACCTTGCTCGGCGCATTATCGGGCCAGCTTCAGGCCGTTGAGGGTTCAATTCATTTTGGCCAAGCGCAAAGCGCCGCAGTTGCCTATCTGCCTCAACAATCGTCCATTGATCGAGAGTTTCCGGTTCGTGTTTTGGATGTGGTCTTGCTCGGTGCCTGGCGCGAGTTTAAAAGTTTTAGTCGCGTGACAGACCAGATGCGCACGCGTGCAACGCAAGCGTTGGCTGCAGTGGGTCTCGTTGGATTTGAGCGCCGTTTTATCGGCGAACTCTCGGTCGGGCAGCTACAACGCGTGTTGTTTGCGCGTGTGCTGATGCAAGATGCTTCAATTATTTTGCTTGATGAGCCCTTCAATGCACTCGATACACGCACTGCTGAGGATTTATTAGAGGTCGTACTGAACTGGCATCGGCAAGCGCGTACCGTGATTGCCGTCTTGCATGACATGAGTATGGTGCGTACGCATTTCCCTCAGACGCTTTTATTGGCCCGCGAAGTGATTGCCTGGGGTCATAGCGCCGAGACGCTTACGCCAGAAAATATGTCGCGTGCGCGACAGACATCCGAATATTGGGACGAGCGAGCACCGTGGTGTGCCAGACCTGATGATGCGGGAATGGTGCGCTGATGCTTTCTGACGGACTCGTGTTTTTGTATGGATGGTTTTTGCAACCCTTTATTGAATATGGCTTTATGCGTCGGGCTTTGGTGGCCTGTGTAGCGATCGGCTTGGCTTGCGGGCCGATTGGCACGATTCTGGTATTGCGTCGCATGAGTTTGGCGGGTGATGCCATTGCGCATGCCGTGTTGCCTGGTGCCGCAGTGGGTTTTATTTTCTTTGGGCTGTCGTTGCCCGCCATGACCTTGGGCAGTTTTGTTGCCGCGGCGCTGATGGCGTTGCTTGCCGCGGGCGTGTCGCGTTGGACACCACAAAAAGAAGATGCAAGCTTTGCTTCGTTTTATTTGATTACCTTAGCGCTTGGCGTGATGTTGATCGCAACCGCCGGAAGCAAGGTGGACTTGTTGCACTTTCTCTTCGGTAGCGTTCTGGCCATTGATGGCGAATCCTTGTTATTGATTGCGGGTGCGTCAAGTGTGACCTTGTTTGGGCTTGCCATCATTTGGCGCCCCTTGATGGTCGAGTGTTTTGATCCAGCCTTTTTAAGATCAGTAGGTGGGCATGGTGGTTTAGTGCATCAGTTTTTCATGCTGATGGTCGTCTTAACCTTGGTGTCAGCGTTTCAGGCATTGGGCACGCTGATGGCGGTCGGTTTATTAATGTTGCCTGCAACGGCGGCTCGGTTTTGGTGTGCAGGCGTTGTGGCGCGGGCAATCTTGGCCGCTGGTCTTGGCGCGTTGAGTGGCGTGTTCGGTTTATTGCTTTCTTATCACGTCAATGTGCCTTCAGGGCCTGCGATTGTTTTGTTTGCAGGTGGTGTGTATGTATGGTCGCTTTGCTTGGGTACCCGCGACAGCCTGAGGCTGGTCTGGTTTCCGGCCAATCAGCACAAAGAAGCTTAAGAGGCGCAGGGCGATCGAGATGTGTTTCAGAAAATTCTGGCCAGCCTGTGCATTGTTCTTGTTTGTACCGCTAGCGCTGTCGCAACCCTTGCCAGTTGTCGCCAGTTTTTCGATCTTGGCCGATATGGTACGAGAGGTGGGTGGTTCGCACGTCGAGGTGAGTGCACTCGTTGGCCCAAATGCTGATTCGCATGTTTTTGATCCGACGCCTGCAGATGCGAAGCGAATTGCAGCTGCGCGCTTAGTGGTTGTCAATGGTTTGGGTTTTGAAGGTTGGCTTGATCGCTTGGTTAAAGCGTCGGGGTATCGCGGCCCGATCGTGATTGCGAGCCAGGGTGTACAGCCCTCGGTGGCATTAAAAGAGCCGCATTCTCATGTAAACAACACGCTTGGTCACGCGCATGCGCATCCCCCGGGTGCAGCCGATCCGCATGCTTGGCAAAGTCTGTCGAACGCCGAGCGCTATGTCCAGACCATTTCCGTTGCGTTGGCAGCGGCATTGCCCGCTCAAGCAGTGGAATTTGAGAAAAATGCGGGTGATTATATTCAGCGTATGAAAGCGCTTGATCAGTCGATCAAAATGCGTATTGCAGAAGTGCCATCCGACAGACGGCGCGTCATTATTTCGCATGATGCCTTTGGATATTTTGCTGCAGCCTATGGCGTGAAATTTTATTCTTTGCAAGGGATGGCAACCGGTAGTGAACCTTCGGCTGCAGAGATCGTACGCATTGTTGACCAGATTAAAAAGAACAAGGTGTCGGCAATTTTTACAGAAAATATTTCAGATCCGCGTGCGCTTGCCCGCATTGCGAAAGACAGTGGTGCCAGCATCGGCGGGGTTTTGTATGCGGATGCCTTGACTGAGCCGGGTACCGCAGCAGATACCTATTTAAAGATGTTTGAACACAATGCGCTGACAATTGTGCGGGGAATCTCGGTTTCATCCTCAAAGTAGTTTTACGCAACTCATTTGCAAATGAGAATCATTATCGTTTAAAATGTTTGCATGGATGATTCATCAACTGCCAATCGCGCTCGGTTCGAAAAGCCTCAGGGTCAAAAAAGCGCTCAACGCGCGCATCAAGAGCCTCTTGTGTTCGACGCCGAAGGCGTGATTCGCATTTCGACACAGCTACTTTTTCAATCAGCCAAAGAAATCGAGATTGAACATCGAGGCGACTTGTATCGACTGAGACAGACCGCGCTCGGTAAATTGATTCTCACAAAATAAGCTTTTTAGTACCGCACTCTGCGGTCAATCTTTAAATTGCACAAGCCAGCCGACGCCAGCCAGTGCCTAAATCACTTTAGGACACCTTATGCTGCGCAACGCAAAACTTGCATTCGCTTTCAGTCTCACCTTCACCGCCTTGCCTCAGCAAGCCACTGGGCAAACGTCTGCAACCCGCGTGCAAACCGAAAATTCATTGTCCTCAAACACGACTCAGCTTAACGAGGTCACGGTAAGCGCAACACGCACCGCAAGACAGATCGATAACGTACCAAGTAGTGTCTCGGTGATCCCTGCCGCCACTATACAAAAACAAGGTGCACGTAATTTAAAAGAGCTGTTTCGCAATGAGCCAGACGTGACGGTTCCCGTTGGCCCCACGCGTTTTGGCACAGGGGGTAGCCCCACCGGCCGCGCGGGCCAAGAGGGTGTCAATATACGTGGCCTAGGGGGCAATCAGGTTTTGATGCTGGTTGATGGCATTCGTATACCAAACGGTTTTTCGTTTGGTCCGTTTGCAACAGGCCGAGGCGATTACATCGATCTTGACGGGTTAAAAAGTGTTGAAATCTTGCGTGGGCCCGCCTCAACCCAGTATGGCAGCGATGGTCTGGCCGGGGCTGTTAGTTTTCGCACCCTCGACCCAACTGACTTGATACGTACAGGGCAGGCTACAGGTGGCTTCGTCCGAGGTGGGTACGCAAGCATCGATCAGACTTGGTCAAGCGCATTAGCCTTTGCCGGAAAAAATGACCAATGGCAAGCTATGGTGTTGGGTAGCTATCGTCAGGGACACGAAACCAGCAACAAGGGCAACAACACGGCTCAAACAATTGAGCGAACAATACCTAATCCCGTCGATTACAACAACCGCTATTTATTGAGTAAGGCGATTCTTTCTATCGATGCCTCTCAGCAACTTGGCGTAACAGTTGAGTCTCAGCGGCGAAGCCAAAATACAGACGTATTCTCAGCGCGCGCAGTGCCGCCCTATCAGGCTCGCAGTACTACGAGTCTTATAACAAAAGATCACGTCGAGCGTGACCGGGTATCACTTGAGCATCAATTCAATGATTTAAATGCGCAGTGGATACAAAGCATCGACACTCGCGTGTATTGGCAAGAAGCAAAAGTCAATCAATACGCAACCGAGCAGCGTGCGCGTGCCTCTGAACGCACGCGAGACAATACCTTTCGTACACAAGTCATCGGGGTGTCGACGCAATTTCAAACTTCCCTGACCGGTTGGGTGAACCAGCGACTCACGTATGGCGTGGATCTGAGTCAGTCAGAAATCACCGCGCTGCGCGATGGAACAGTGCCGCCTTATGGTAATCGGTTTCCTTCAAAGCCTTTTCCAGACACCACATACACCTTGGGTGGCGCATTTCTACAAAGTGAAATTGAGCTCGGTGCGTTGAGTTTGATTCCTGGTGTGCGCTTTGATGGTTACAACATCAGCCCCTCAGAAAAAGGGTATAGCGGCTCGGCGATCACGCCGTTAACCGGCCAAGCGCTGACGCCTCGCGTTGGGGCTGTCTGGAAACTACACCCAAGTTTTGCTCCTTATGCTCAGTTGGCGCGAGGCTTTCGTGCGCCCACCCCCGATCAAGTGAATAACGGCTTTGCCAATTTGGCCTCGGGGTACACGAGCGTTGGAAACTCAGCGCTTAAACCTGAATATGCCGATAGCCTTGAGGTCGGCTTCAGAGGCAAGGCGCCAGGCCTTCGTTACTCAGTCGCTGGCTTTGAAAACCGGTATCAAAACTTTATCAGCCAAGAAGTGATTGGTGGGGGCGGTCGGCCTTCAGATCCAACCATTTATCAGTATGTCAATTTAACCAAAGCGAAGATTCAGGGGATCGTGGCACAAGTCGAAGTGCAAGTAGGCAGCCGCTGGACACTTCAAACAGGGGCCGCCTATTTGAACGGCGACAGTGAAATCAATGGTGTTCGCGCACCGATTAACTCGGTGCAACCACTAAAAGCGCTGCTCGGTATCAGGTATGACACGACGCAGTGGGGAGGCCAAGCCACGTTGACCTACAACGCTGCAAAAGATCCAAGTCGAATTGCAACCGGTAGAACCTCTCAGTTTGCGACGCCCGAGTACACCGTGCTTGATCTCGGTGTGTATTGGAAGCCAACACCCAATCTTACCTTCAATGCCAATTTGAATAATGCTCTTGACGCCAAATACTGGCGTTGGTCAGACGTAAATGGTTTAACTGAGCAAAGCCGCATTGCAGATGCATACACAGCCGCCGGCCGTAACGTCCAAGTCTCGATGCGTTATGACTTTTGAAGATATCAACCTACTGGAGAGCGCGATGCAAGAGATGATACAAACGATTCCTCAGGCTTTTGCCGAGTTGCGAAGTCAAGGGTTCATTCGCCAGCGCGAGGCTGCCGAACGACTGCATTTGTCTGAGGGCGAATTGCTCGCGGCACATGTCGGCGCAAAGGCTTTGTTGTCTGAGTTTAGAGCGATTCGCCTACGACCAGAATGGCACCCGCTGCTCGTTGCGGTTGAACACTTAGGCGAAGTGATGGCGTTAACGCGAAATGCCTCGTGCGTACACGAAAAAATCGGTATTTATCGAAAGGCAAGCTTGACCGATCAAGTTGGGGTGATCTCAGCCGACGATATCGATTTACGTGCCTTCTATTCAAAGTGGGCACACGGGTTTGCCGTCATTGAGACCGCTCAGCATGGTGTACAGCGCAGTCTGCAGTTTTTTGATATTTCAGGCACTGCGATTCATAAGATTTTTTTACGCGAAAACAGTCATACCCAAGCGTACGATGCCATGATTGAGCGCTTTGCAGATGCGTCGCAACAACCAGGGTTGTATGTAGAGGTGATTCCAGTCAAATCACCTGAAACTGCAGATGAGAAAATTGATGTCAATGCCATGCATCTAGCTTGGGATGGGTTACGTGACACGCACGAGTTTTTCTTTTTATTGAAAACGTACGGTGTCTCGCGCGTCCAAGCCTTGCGATTGGCGCAACCTAAGTATGTGCAACAGGTCCATTGCGCGGATGTTTTAAGAGTCTTAACCGCTGCGGCAGCGCGCGAAGTTCCGGTCATGGTATTTGTTGGCAATCTTGGCATGATTCAAATTCACTCAGGTCCGATTCATCAGGTTTCGTATACAAGGCCCTGGTTAAATGTGCTTGATGCTTCGTTTAATCTGCATCTGCGTATTGATCAAATCGATACTGCATGGATCGTAAAAAAGCCAACCGCCGACGGTCTAGTGACGTCATTTGAAATATTCGACACACAGGACGAGGTGATTGCCATGCTATTTGGTCTGCGTCAGCCAGGTCAGCCTGAGTTGCCAGCATGGCGAGAGCTCTTACTCGAGATTCAAGAAACTCAACAAGCTTGCGCAGTCTGATGCGATGACACAGAGTTTTTTATCAACGATGAACCGACTCTCTCGTCGACAAGTGTTGGGCTATCTGACCTGGTGTGCCGCGATGCCTTTGGGAGCATATCCTTCGATCGCGCGAAGCGCACCAGCTAGACGCATTATTAGCATCGGGGGCGCCTTAACAGAAATCGCCTTTATGCTTGAGGCCGAGTCCGAGCTTGTTGGCGTTGATACGACCTCGATATATCCTGCAAAGGCAAAAGACTTGCCCAGCGTAGGGTATGCGCGTCAGTTATCTGCTGAAGGTGTCTTGTCGCTTGCGCCCACGCATCTTCTTGCGACCGAAGAAGCAGGCCCACCCGCAGTTTTAAAACAAATCGAAGCTGCGGGCATTCCCATTACGGTGCTGTCGGCTAAACATCAGTTTCAGGGATTGCGCGAACGTATCCAGGGTGTTGGTCGGTTACTCGAGCGTCGCGAACTGGCGCAGGTCTTCGTTCAAAAGCTTGAAGTGCAGTGGCAACAAGTACAAGCTCAGGTCGCCGCGCGCGCTGATCGGCCGACAGCAAAGCTCGCGCGGGTGCTCTTTATCCTGGCCCAATCACCCTCGCAGGTCATGGTCGCGGGAGACCTGACCGCAGCGCACGCGATGCTGACTTATGCGGGTGTTCAGAACGCCGGGCAAGGCTTTAACGGGTATAAGCCTTTGACGCCTGAGGGATTGATTGCGGCGCAACCTGATTGCATCCTGTTGACGGAGCAGGGCCTACAAGCAGTCGGAGGCTTGCACGCTGTCTTGAAGATTCCGGGGCTCGGTCACACGCCGGCTGGTCGAAAGCAGGCCGTCGTAGCGATGGACGCCTTACGCCTGCTTGGATTCGGTCCGCGTATGCCCGAGGCCGTTCTTGAACTACATCAAGCGTTCAAAAATCTATGACTAGCTTTGTCAGTGATTGCCGTCGATCAACTGGTTTCTGGTTGGGCGTTGCATTGCTGTTGGTGTTTGTGTGGTCAGTGCAGCTGGGTGCCATGCCTGTGTTGGGCTCAGACTGGCTTG
>CAIYCP010000010.1 GCA_903924715.1 uncultured beta proteobacterium | reverse complement strand
TTGGGAAGACCACTGAACGCTTTGCGCTAGGCACACCAATTGGAATCAGGCGACCCGTTTCAAGAAATTGTGTCACAGAAGAAGCCGAAGCAAACGCCAAGGGGATATGCCCGGCCACGACATCGGCGGCTGCCGGACCACCGCCTTTATAAGGCACATGCACCAGATTCGCGCCTGATCGTTGCTTAAGCAGCTCTCCGGCCACATGCGTGATACTGCCACTGCCGGACGTGCCAAACTCAAGACCTTTGCCATTTGTCTTTGACAGGGCAACAACCTCAGCCAAGGTTTTTACCCCAACTGACGGATGCGCCACGATAATGATGATCGAGTCGCCCACCTTAGCGATGGACGCAAAATCATTTAACGCATCGAAACCAGTGCGCTCGTACACATGTGGATTAATCACCAACGTACCGTCTAACGCTAACAAAAGCGTATAGCCATCAGGGGCCGCTTTAGACACCAATTGCGCACCAATGTTGCCCGAGGCACCGGGCTTGTTTTCAACGATCACCTGTTGATTCAAGCGCTTTGCAAGCGCGATGGCAACGATGCGACCACTGACATCGGTCACACCACCAGGTGCGAAGGGCACGATTAAGCGGATCGGTTTGCTTGGATACGGTTGCGCCTGGACACTGAAGCCTACAAACAGAAACGTTGCAAGCAATATTGATTGAATAATGTTTTTCATGAGAGGACCGATCCTAAAGACAGACTACCTTAGCCTAACCCGCCCGCGGCGCGCAGCGTGTCGATTTCGGCCGCCGTCATGCCAAGCACGTCGCCCAATACCACCTCGGTGTGCTCGCCCAACGATGGTGAGGGTGTACGCACCGACCCAGGCGTTGCTGACATTCGAATCGGCACACCCACCACATGCACTTTGCCTGCGCGTGGATGATCCATCTTGACAATTGCGCCACGTGCGATGACCTGCGGGTGCTCAACGACTTGCTTGACGTTATTGATCGAGCCCATCGGGATGCCAGCGCCAACGAGGATGGTTTCCCATTCGTCAAAGCTACGCGTCAGAAAGACTGCTTGCAATCGGTCAATCAACGGTTTACGGTTTTGCATACGCGCGCTATTTGTTGCAAACCGAGGGTCGTCTGTCATATCAGAACATCCGATCAGCGGGCAAAATTCAAGCCACAACTTGTCGCTACCAACCGCCAATGCAAGGTCGTGTGTTTTTGTACGAAAAGTTTGATAGGGCAACAAGGCCTTATACGCCGTACCCATGGGGCCCGCGATTGTTCCGGTTGAAAAGTAATCACCGATCATAGTGCTCAGCAGCGATAGCTGCCCTTCTAGCATTGATATATCGATCGACTGCCCAACACCCGTTGCATCTTTTGCACGCAACGCCATCATGATGCCTAGCGCAGCATTCATCCCCGCTGTCAGATCCGCAATCGATACGCCCGCACGCGCACCATGCCCGCCCTCGTCGCCTGTTGCGCTGATCATGCCGCTTTCAGCCTGCACGATTAAATCAAGTGCGGGGCGATCACGATACGGGCCATCTTGCCCAAAGCCTGAAATTGAACAGTAGATAATGCCAGGGTTGCGCTTACGTGCAACCTCATAATCGATGCCTAACTTGACGAGTGTGCCAGGACGAAAGTTTTCAAGCACTACGTCGCAGCGCTCGACCATTCGCAAAAAGGTCTCTTTACCCTCGGCATTTTTTAAGTCGAGCACGATGCCCTGCTTATTGCGATGAAGCCCCACAAAGTAGTCGGTTTCGCCGCCAGGTAATTTTGTGCCCCAGGCACGCGCGATATCGCCTTTTCCTGGGGGCTCGATTTTGATAACTTGCGCACCATAATCGGCCAACATCGTTGAACAAAAAGGCCCCGCCAAAGCATGGCTCAGGTCTAAGATTTTGAGGCCTTCCAGAGGTAATTTCATTCGCGTCGTCTGTATTTTTGTTTGTCTTCGTTAAGCGCAAAACCACAATAAACAGCCGCCTAGACTCTTAGCCCAAGTGGATGTCTTTGGTGAATTAACATGGAGTTTACGCCAACCGCAGCATGACGGAAAACGTCATTTATAATTAAATGCTTGGTCTCTGTTACGTACGAACGCGCTGTAAAATCGACTTCGTCAACTGAACGTCGACAGCGCTTCCATAGACGCCCCCGTCTGACGATCTGCCCTGGCGCGGTCGCAATGGCCTCAAACAGGCTCAAGACAGTCGTACGCAGACCCAATGTCGTTTAACGAGGGCGAGGGTTGGCGACCGCCTTCAGCCTTAAAGGAACAAGCACCATGCACGGCAAACCGACCAACAAACGCTTCGCAACGCTCACCCTCGCAGCGCTAGGCATCGTTTACGGCGATATTGGCACAAGCCCGCTGTACGCCCTTAAAGAGGTGTTTGGCGGCTCACATCATCCTGTGCCCATCACACCAGATAATGTGCTTGGGATTTTGTCGCTTTTTTTCTGGTCCTTGATCATTATCGTCACGCTTAAGTATGTATCGTTCATCATGCGCGCCAACAACAAGGGCGAAGGCGGCATCATCGCGTTGATGACCTTAGCAATGCAAAAAGGGGTGCCCGGCTCTTGGCAACAGAAGTTGATTATTACGCTCGGCTTGATCGGCGCAGCGCTGTTTTACGGGGATGGCGTGATTACACCCGCGATCTCGGTGCTGTCTGCAGTAGAGGGACTAGAAATCATCACGCCTGCCTTCCAACCGTATGTATTACCGTTCGCCTTAATTGTTCTAGTCGGTTTGTTCATGTTTCAGCGCAAAGGCACTGCAAGTATCGGCGCGTTGTTCGGGCCAATCATGGTGATCTGGTTTGCTGTACTCACCATTCTGGGTGTTTCAGCGATTATTCAAAATCCCTCTGTGATGGCTGCGGTCAATCCGCTATATGCCTTTAAGTTTCTAACGACTAATTCAATGTTGGGGTTTCTTGCCTTAGGCGCCGTTGTGTTGTGCGTGACCGGCGCCGAAGCCTTGTACGCCGACATGGGGCATTTTGGCGCCAAGCCCATTCAATACGCCTGGCTAGGCTATGTCTTGCCGGCGCTCGTGATCAATTACTTTGGTCAGGGTGCGCTCTTGCTGTCAGATCCAACCGCAGTTAAAAATCCGTTTTATCTGATGGCACCCGAATGGGCGCTTTACCCTTTGGTGATTTTGGCTACCGTTGCAACGGTGATCGCCTCACAGGCCTTAATTTCAGGCGTCTATTCTGTCACCCAACAAGCAATGCAGTTAGGCTATACCCCGCGCTTGGCTGTTCAACATACTTCTGAGCAAGAGATCGGCCAAATCTATATACCGGCCATTAACTGGCTGTTGCTGATTTCGATCGTATTGCTGGTGCTTGAATTTCGCACCTCAAGCAATCTTGCCGCGGCTTACGGCATCGCAGTCACTGGCACGATGTTAATCACAAATATTTTGGCGATCGCCGTTGCGGTTCGCCTCTGGAACTGGAGTCCACTGCGTGCGATACTCGGCGCCTTGCCTTTTATTTGCATTGATCTTGGATTCTTTTTAGCCAACTCCGTCAAGATCGCTGATGGGGGTTGGTTTCCCTTGGCGTTCGGCTTAGTCGTTTTTATCTTACTCACCACTTGGAAACGAGGGCGCGAGCGCTTAAGTCAAACAATCTCTGCCGACGGCATGCAGTTGGTCCCGTTCATCACGCAGATGGTAGACGGAGGCGTTGAGCGCGTACCTGGCACGGCAGTGTTCATGACTCAGGATACTAAGGTCGTCCCACACGCCATGCTGCACAGCTTAAAACACTTCAAACGCTTGCACGAGCGAGTG
>CAIYCP010000009.1 GCA_903924715.1 uncultured beta proteobacterium | reverse complement strand
GGTTAGTTATTTGTTCATCACCCACAACATGGGCGTGGTGTCTTATTTGGCCGATCAAGTGGCGGTGATGAAGGCCGGTGAATTTGTAGAAATCGGCAACACTCAAGATGTTTTGGAGAATCCAAAGCATCCCTATACCCGTCGACTCTTGGAGAGTGTGCCCAGACTTTAAGGGCCTGCGCTTCATACTGCACAGTGGGTTTGACTTCAGGTTTGAACAAAGTGGCTCGTTGACTGTGACACGAGCCAAGACGAATATCATCCTTTTCAGTCTTTTGAGATGAACAAAGCACAAGTGGACTTTGTGTCTTATTTCAATTTATCCAGCCCACTCATATCTCATCGATTTGCTGGCTGCATGATCTGTCAAAAATTTTGAGGTTTCAATTTTGGGTCAATTGTCCATCTATGACTTCAATGATGCGTTTACAGCGAGACGATAAAAGCAAGTTATGCGTTACAAACAAAAAAGTGGTTCCTTGTTGTGCACAAACATTTTGTAAAAGTTCAAAAACACCATCTGCACTTTTCGTGTCCAAGTTGCCCGTCGGCTCATCGGCCAATATCAAAGCAGGATTCATGGCCAATGCCCGCGCAACAGCTACACGCTGCTGCTGACCGCCGGATAAATGTGCAGCAGGCGCGTTCATCCATGGGGTGAGTCCTACACTTTCTAATAGAAAAGCGGCTCGTTCACGCATTGCATCATTTGTAAAGACGGCATCAGCAAACATGGGAATCATCACGTTCTCAATTGCAGTGAATGCGCTCAGTAAATAGTGGTACTGAAAGACAAATCCAATCTTTCGACCTCGCAAACCAGTCAACATTTGGTCCGTTAACAAAGATGTCTCTTGTCCGCATATTTTCAAACTTCCACTGCTGGGTCTATCCAACAAACCTACCGTGTTGAGCAAGGTACTTTTGCCAGATCCAGATGGGCCTACTACGGCACAGAATTCACCCTCCATCAAGCTCAGATCGATGCCGTGCAAGATCTCAGTTTCATTGGATTTACCGGTATTGAATGATTTGCGAATACCCTTGAGTTCTAAAACCGAGGTGGGTGGTTTTTTGATCATTGATTGTTCCATGCGCTAACCTCGTATGGCCACGACAGGATCCAACCTAGCCGCGCGCAATGCGGGTACAAATGCAGCAATCAATCCGGTCACTGTAGTTAACACCAATGTTTGCACCAAGAGTTGGGTGTCAAACGTCAGTGCAAACATGACTGTTCCATCTGCATTTCGTTGATATTTCTGCCAAAGTAGCAAAGCACTACCGCCGAGAGCCGAACCGACCAATGCGCCGGCAAAACCCAATAAGCCACCTTGCAAAAGAAAGACTCTTAACACCTGACCGCGTGTAATGCCCATGGCTCGCAAGATGCCTATATCGCGAGAGCGTTGAACAACCGAGACCACCAATACGCTGGCAATTCCAAAACCGACAGACAAGGCCACAAAAAGTCGAATGGCTGTATTGGCAGTCGTTTGCGCTTTAACCGCTGTAAAAAATTGTTCATTGGTTTTAATCCAACTGTCTGCTTGCAAGCCTGTTTGCGCTTCTATTTGCCTTGCCACGGTTTCAGCCGTGTACACGTCATGCAAAGTTAAATCCAACACGGAGGCACCACCGATCAAGCCAAACATGCTCTGTGCTGTTCTAAAGGCAATGAATACATTTCGACTATTGGCGCCTTTATTGCCCAGGTCAAAGATACCCATC
>CAIYCP010000008.1 GCA_903924715.1 uncultured beta proteobacterium | reverse complement strand
TCTGCCGTTTGAGGGCGTTTCTGACATAACCAATTTGGTTTTTTGAGCGGAACAGGCGTCATTGAAGGTTCATTTGGTGGCGAAATGGAAAGAAACTAGGCAGCAAACGGCGCTCAGTTGCGGTTAACATGAATTGTCACAATTCGACGCTAAGCTAAAAATTCGACAAGCTATCCATGAGGAATGTCATGAACTTTAAATTTTCGATTGCGGCGACCGCGTCCGCGCTGGCGCTGAGCGCTTCAGTTGTTGGTCCGGCTCACGCTCAAACTGAGATTCAGTGGTGGCATGCAATGAGTGGCGCCTTGGGTGAATGGGTCGAGGATCTCTCTAAAGATTTCAATAGCAGTCAAAAGAATTACAAGATTGTGCCTGTATTTAAAGGCACCTACGATGAGGCGATGACCGCAGCTGTGGCCGCTTTTCGAGCAGGCAATGCGCCGCATATTTTGCAAGTGTTCGAGGTGGGTACCGCCACCATGATGGCCAGCAAAGGCGCCATTGTTCCGGTGGGTGAAGTCATGAGCAAGGCGGGCGTTAAGTTTGATCCCGCCGCCTATGTGCCTGCTGTGGCCGGTTACTACACCGCGCCCAATGGTCAGATGTTGAGCTTTCCGTTTAATAGTTCGACCACTGTATTTTGGTATAACAAAGACGCCTTCAAGGCGGCGGGCCTTGACCCTGAAAAACCGCCACTCACGTGGCCTGAGGTGATTGCATCAGCGAAAAAGCTAAAAGAGTCTGGACATCAGTGTCCTTTCACAACGAGTTGGATTAGTTGGACTCAGCTTGAGAGTTTTAGCGCTTGGCATAACAGTGAATTTGCCACGTTAGGCAACGGAATGAATGGCCTAGCCACCCGTTTGAAAGTAAATGAGCCCTTGCAGGTGCGCCATATTCAAAACTTAGCTGATATGGCTAAAGACGGACTCTTTGTTTACAAGGGTCGTGCCAACGCTGCTGATGCTGTCATCGTTGCCGGAGAGTGTGCCATGGGAACTGGATCCTCTGGCTTGTATGGCAATTTGAAACGTAATGCCAAATTTGCCTTTGGTACCTCGACCTTGCCTTATTACTCGGATGTAAAAGGCGCTCCACAAAATACAGTGATCGGTGGTGCGAGTTTGTGGGTGATGGCTGGGCGTCAAGCTGATGAATATAAGGGTGTGGCGCAGTTCTTTGAGTTTTTGTCGCGGCCAGAAGAGGCTGCAAAAAGTCATCAGCGTACAGGCTATCTGCCACTGACAATCGCTTCATTTGAGTTAACCGAAAAATCTGGTTTTTATAAAGAGAACCCAGGCACAGATGTTGCGGTGACGCAAATGATTCGCAAAACGACGGACAATTCGCGAGGCATCCGTTTAGGCAATTTTGTGCAACTTCGCACCGTGATTGACGAAGAGCTTGAGCAAGTTTGGGCGGCGAAGAAGTCACCAAAAGAAGCACTAGATGCGATCGTCAAACGCGGCAATGAATTGCTTGAGCGTTTTGAAAAAGCGAACAGTCGCTAAATTAACAGTTGTGCTGTCGCGGTGAGGTGCGCAGCATCCTCATCGCGATTTTATTTTTTAAGGTCATGGAAAAAAAAGTTCGTTTCAAGTCACGTTGGTTGCCTTGGGTGCTGGTCGCCCCGCAACTTGCGATCGTTTTGATTTTTTTCTTTTGGCCAGCGGGTCAAGCGCTTTATCAGAGCGTGCTTGAAGAAGATGCCTTTGGTATGTCGCGCGAATTTGTTGGCGGGCAGAATTTTTCTCGATTATTTAACGATCCTTTGTATCTTGAGTCGTTTCAAACAACCGCGTTGTTTTCGATCCTCGTGGCGGCCTGCGGCCTGACACTGGCTCTTTTATTGGCCGTCATGGCCGATCGGGTTTGGCGAGCTGCCAATGTTTATAAAACCTTGCTGATATGGCCGTATGCAGTGGCACCGGCCGTCGCCGGGGTGCTGTGGGTGTTTATGTTTGCTTCGCCAATGGGTGTGATTGCTTTTTTCCTGCGTTGGCTTGGGATGAATTGGAATCATTTGCTGGATAGTCGGGATGCGATGACATTAATTGTCGTGGCGGCGGTCTGGAAACAGATCTCGTATAACTTTTTATTTTTTCTGGCGGGTTTGCAGTCGATTCCTAAGTCGTTGCTTGAAGCAGCAGCTATTGATGGCGCTTCGCCCTGGTATCGGTTTCGTACGATTGTTTTTCCCTTGCTGTCGCCCACCACATTTTTCTTACTTGTCATCAACGTGGTGTATGCGTTTTTTGACACGTTTGCGATTATTGACGCGACCACGCATGGTGGGCCAGGTAAAGCGACGTCAATTCTGGTTTACAAGGTTTATTACGATGGTTTCAAAGCAATGGATATGGGTAGCTCAGCCGCGCAGTCTGTGATTTTGATGGTGATCGTCGTGTGCCTGACCATTGTGCAGTTTCGTTTTATCGAGCGCAAGGTGCAGTATGCGTGAACCGTGTAAAAAATCATGATTGAAAAACGCCCTGGGCTCACTGTTTTGTCGCATCTCGTCCTGATTCTGGGTGTCCTGATCGTGGCGTTTCCGGTCTATGTCACGATCGTGGCATCAACACAAACCACTACACAAATCACGCAGACGATCCCGATGTCATTGGTGCCTGGTGACAATATGTTTGAAACCTACCGTCTCGCGCTATTCGGCGGAGAGACTAAATCGGGTGGACGTATTTCGGCGGCCTGGCCGATGATGTGGGTCAGTTTAGTGACGGCGTTGCTGATCAGCGTCGGGAAAATCACGATCTCAATGCTGTCAGCTTTTGCGATTGTGTATTTTAGGTTCCCGTTTCGTGGTCTCATTTTTTGGATGATTTTTATCACGCTGATGTTGCCCGTCGAGGTGCGGATTGGGCCAACCTATGCAGTGGTTTCGAATCTGGGTATGTTGAATTCGTACGCGGGCCTCACCATTCCGTTGATTGCGTCGGCCACGGCGACCTTTTTGTTCAGACAATTTTTTTTGACGGTACCGGATGAATTGGTTGAGGCTGCGCGGATGGATGGCGCGAGTCCTATGCGATTTTTTTGGGACGTATTGCTGCCCTTGTCGCGCACCAGTATTGCTGCATTATTTGTGATCCAATTTATTTATGGCTGGAATCAATACCTGTGGCCCTTACTGGTGACAACTGACGAGAATATGTACCCCGTCGTGATGGGGATTCGGCGTTTGATCTCAGGCGACGCCTACACAGAGTGGAATGTTGTGATGGCTACCGCGATGTTGGCGATGTTGCCACCGGCGCTGGTGGTCGTGTTGATGCAAAAGTGGTTTGTGAAGGGTTTGGTAGATTCCGAAAAATGAGCATGACTTCGAGCACATACTGAAATGGCCGTAATTTCTTTAAAAAATATTGTGAAACGCTACGGCGCCGGCAAGGCTGCGGTACAGGTAATTCATGACGTTTCGGCTGAGATCGCAGACGGCGAGTTTGTCGTGATCGTTGGCCCTTCGGGCTGTGGTAAGTCAACGCTGCTGCGCATGGTGGCGGGGCTTGAAGAAATTACGTCCGGCACGATTTCAATCGGTACGCGTGTGGTCAATGATCTTGAGCCTGCTGAGCGAGATATTGCGATGGTGTTTCAAAACTATGCGCTCTATCCGCACATGACTGTTTTTGACAACATGGCGTACGGCCTCAAAATCGCGCGCGTGCCAAAGGATGAGATCAGAGGGCGTGTAGAAAAGGCGGCAGGCATTCTTGAGCTCATGCCCTACCTAGATCGTAAGCCACGTGCACTGTCGGGCGGGCAACGTCAGCGTGTCGCAATGGGCCGAGCGATCGTGCGCCAGCCTCAAGTTTTTTTGTTTGATGAACCGCTCTCTAACCTTGACGCAAAATTGCGCGCGCAGACGCGACTTGAAATTCAAAAGCTGCACCGCGAACTTGGGATCACATCTTTGTTTGTCACGCACGACCAAGTCGAGGCGATGACCTTGGCACAGCGCATGCTGGTCATGAACGCCGGCGTGATGGAACAATTCGGTACGCCAGCAGAGGTTTACAACACGCCCGCAAGTACGTTTGTGGCCAGCTTTATTGGCTCGCCGCCGATGAACTTGCTGACACACGCACCTGGGGTGGGTATTGATTCGATCTTGGGGATCAGGCCCGAACACCTTGAGGTGGGTCGCGAAGGCTGGGCGTTAACGGTTGAGGGCATTGAGCTCTTGGGAGCTGAGCGTTTGTTGTATTGCCGCCTGCAAGACGAATCGCTGATCGTGCGTATTCACGAAGAACAGCAAGCACCACAGGTCGGCGATATGATCTATGCGAAACCGCGCGCAGATCGTCTTCATCTGTTTGATGCCCGCACTGGGCTGCGCGCCTAAGGGTTTTCGCTAGGGCATTGAGCGTGCGCGCGTCGCGCAAGCACGCCTAATCTGGTGCCACCTGACGAATACCTAGCAACACAAGGGATCACTGTGATATTGTCCCAAAACAAGAGATGGGGCTCGTTTCATCGTTAGCCCTGCCCGCTCCCAGACAAAACAAACGCTATGCAGACTGATTCTTATTTGCCCTTTGATCCAAGGGTTGCACCTAAACAAAAATTGCCCGCGGGTACCGTGGATTGTCATTTTCATGTTTTTGAAGATGCGGCCAAATATCCTTACACTGCAAATCGCTCGTATACGCCAAGCTTGGCTCCGTGGGCTGCGTTTGAAGCGATGAACAATGCGATTGGCGCGGATCGTGCTGTACTCGTTCACCCGTCGGTCTATGGTCACGATCATGCCACGCTGTATGACACGCTGCGCGCGCATCCTGACCGCCTACGTGCCGTCGGTGTCTTGCCTCTGGATGTGTCTGACAAAGAAATTGAAAAACTACATCAGGCCGGTACCCGGGGGACGCGTCTAAATATTTTGTTTGCCGGTGGCGGTCAATTAAGTGACGCTGAAAGTCTTGCCAAGCGCTTGAAACCATTTGGCTGGCATATTCAGTTCTTAGTCGACGTGGCTGCACAGCCTGAGATTCCGGCTTGGGCCGCAAAACTAGGGGTGCCCGTTGTCTTTGATCACTTCGGACATCCAGCAAGGCCCGATGTGAACGATGCGGGATTTAAGAATATGTGTGCGCTCGTCAAAGAAGGCGTGGCGTGGGTGAAGTTATCGGGTGCGTATCGGGTGGTTGACCCCGCGGTTAAGTGGGCAGCGATCCAGCCCTTTGTAGAGGCCTTGCTCGCCACACGAACTGACCGCCTAGTATGGGGAACCGACTGGCCTCATCCAAATATACCGGCGCCAATGCCCAATGATGGTGACATCGCTGATGCGGTGTTTAAGTGGTTGCCTGACGCTAGCCTGCGCCAACAAATTCTCGTCAAAAATCCTGAAGTCTTATATGACTTTGCCCCCTTTGTTCAAAAAGCCTAATCCTTTCATCCTGGAGACCTTATGAAACGTCGTCACTTATTTGCACTTTCGGCCCTGGTTGCCGCCACCTTTGCGTTGGGCGCTTCGACACAAGCCTTTGCCCAAAAGACGATCTTGAAACTGGGTTGGACCACGCCAGAGAGTCCAACTGACCCATATTCGGTTGGTGCCACAGCCTTCAAGAAAGCTGTTGAGGCAAACTCGAAAGGCTCAATCGAGGTGCAGTTATATCCCAACCGTCAACTCGGTGAAGAGAAACAAGTGATGGAGGCGGTGCGCTTTGGTACGGTCGACATGACGATTATGACGAATGCGGTGATCGCTCAAATCGAGCCTGCCTATCAGGTCAACGATTTGCCTTTTTTATACTCTAGCGAAGCGCAAGCGCGTAAGGCGCTAGATGGCAAGCTTGGCAACGACTTGTCGGCACTCTTGGCCAAGAAAAACATGCTTGTCTTGGGATATATGGAAGGCGGCTTTCGTCAGATGATCAATAACAAAAAGCCCGTTGGCGTGCCCGCTGATGTGACCGGCGTTAAATACCGCGTTATGCAAAATCCGATGTACATCGACATGTTCACCTCGTTAGGTGGTGCTGCGGTGCCGATGGCCTGGGGCGAAGTGTTTACCGCTGTTCAGCAAGGCACGATTGATGGCCTTGAGATCCCGATTGCGGTGATTGACAGTTCAAAAATGTATGAAGTGACAAAGTTTTTGTCGATGACGAATCACACATACTCGGCGATTGCTCTGTTGATTTCAAAACGTTCAATGGATAAGTTGACCGCTGAGCAAAAAACGGCAGTGCTCGAAGCAGGTAAGACGGCAA
This sequence comes from uncultured beta proteobacterium, assembly GCA_903924715.1. GTDB lineage: Bacteria > Pseudomonadota > Gammaproteobacteria > Burkholderiales > Burkholderiaceae_B > Zwartia. The sequence continues at coordinate 9,771 of CAIYCP010000008.1, read as the reverse complement.
CAGCCGAGCAACGCGCTGCAGCCTTGATTAACGAGAAGGCCTTGATTGATGGCCTTGCGAAAAAGGGCATGATCATTAATCAAGTTGCAGATGTCGCGCCTTTTCGCAAATCGGTTCAATCCATTTACGACAAGTCGCGTGCTGCGGTTGGCGACGCGTTGATTAATCAGGCGCTTGATGCAGTGAAGTAATATTCTCAAAAAAGGCGCCCGATAGGGCGCCTTTCTACAGATATATTTTTAGACTGGAAAATTTGTATGCGTCATTGGTTTGACAAACTTGAAAGCGTGTTGAAGATGGCGGCAGTTGCGATTGTGCTGCTGATGTTGTTGACACTGAGCGCGCAAGTCTTCTTGCGTTACGTGTTTGGTAAGGCCTTGTCCTGGAGCGAAGAGCTTTCTTTGCTTGGGTTTGCCTGGGTGGTCGTGATTTCTACCGTCATCGGTATCAGGCGTCTGACGCACGCCCGCATGGATTTGCTGGTGGGTTTATTGCCTAAGTCGCTGCACGGCATCGTCGATGCTTTGGTGTCGTTGATGATGTGTGCCTTAGGCCTCTTTATTGCCTATGCCGGCTGGAATTACGTCATTGAGACGCGTGGTGCAACTTCGGCCGCCATTGGTTTTCCGATTGAGTTTTTGTATTCAGCTGCACCTGCTTTTGGGGTGTTGATTGCCTTGTTTTCTTTTGAACGTTTGCTGCCTTGGGCGGAGTCTTTAAATGAGTAGCACCGCTTGGCTGTTGTCGGCAGGGTTTGGCGCCTTGATGCTGTTAGGGGTACCTTTTGCGTTTGCGATTGGCATCGTCGTGGCATTGTCTTTATTAGTGAACGGCATCGAGCCGATGCTATTGCCACAAACGGTTGTTGCGGGCACGCAGTCCTTCTCGTTACTGGCGATCCCGTTCTTTATGTTGGCGGGCGAGTTGATGTCTGCGGGCGGGTTGTCGCAACGCTTAATTAAAGTTGCGGATGTGTTTGTGCGGCATTTAACAGGTGGCTTGGGTTTAGTCACAGTGTTAGCCGCCGCGATTTTCGCTGCAATTTCTGGCTCGGCACCGGCGACCACGGCGGCGATTGGCGCGATCATGATCCCGGCGATGGCCGAGCGCGGGTATAGCAAACCATTTGCGACCGCGGTTGCGGTGAGCGCGGGTATTTTGGCGCCCTTGATACCGCCCTCGATTGCGTTTGTTATTTGGGGTGTGATCGCCGAGCAGTCGATCGCTCGGTTGTTTAGCGCTGGGATTCTGCCAGGCTTGTTGATGGCGGCGGGGTTGATGGTGGTTTGCTGGTGGCATGCCAAAAAACACAAGATCCCCACGCAGCCGCGCGCGACAATGGCAGAGATACGCGCGGCCCTGCGCGATGGTATTTGGGCGCTTCTTGCGCCCGCCATTGTTTTAGGTGGTATTTATGGGGGCGTTTTTACGCCAACTGAAGCGGCCGTCGTGAGTTGTGTGTACGCGCTGTTTGTGGGTACGGTTATTGAAAAGCGTATGAAATGGCGTGAATTGCCTGACATCGTGTGGCGTTCAACTAAAGTCACGGCCATCGTCATGTCGATTATCGTGTTCTCGGCTGGCTTTGGGATTTTGGTTGCGCAAGAACAGCTTGCCCCTAAGGCCGCGTCTTGGCTAGCGGCAAACATTCACGAAAAATGGATCATGCTGTTAGTGTTGAATCTGGTGTTTTTTGTGGTGGCTGCGGTGATGGATGAAATCGCCATCATGGTCGTGTTTGGGCCGCTACTCATTGCGATTGCAAATAGTTTTGCGATCAGCCCCATTCACTTCGGTGCGATCATCGTCACGAACGTGGCGATCGGTATGGCAGCACCACCAATTGGCTATTGCCTGTTTGTCGGTATGGCCATTAGTGGCTTAAAGCTGACAGACGTATCACGCGTGATGCTGCCGTTTGTGGGCGTCATGCTCATCGTTTTGATGTTAGTGACCTACGTGCCAGGTTTCGCGCTAGCGCTTCAATAGTGACGCGGTGGTTTAGGCCCGCTGCTATGCGAACTTAGCGTCTAGCGGGTCGTTGAGCCCGATCTCTGCAAACCCTTTGGCGCGTAATAAGCACGAGTCACATTGTTTGCAGGGCGCCCCGTTAGGGGCTGGGTCATAACAGCTGGTTGTTTCTGAAAAATCGACGCCAAGCGCTAAACCTTTTCGAATAATGTCGGCTTTGGTCATGTTGATCAGTGGCGCGCGAATTTTGAGTCGTTGCTGGCCTTCAACGCCCGCTTTAGTAGCCAGGTTTCCCAAGTGTTCAAACGCGGTAATGAATTCAGGGCGGCAATCGGGGTAGCCGCTGTAATCCATTGCATTCACGCCGACAAAAATATCTTGCGCACCTAAGACCTCTGCCCAACCGAGCGCAAAGCTCAAAAAAATCGTGTTGCGTGCTGGAACATAAGTGATTGGGATCCCGGCGCTGATATCCTCAACCGAATGACCTTTCGGCACTGCGATGTCGGCCGTCAATGCCGAGCCACCAAAGCTGCGCAGATCGATATCCAAAATGGCGTGGCCGGCAACACCACGTTGCTTGGCGAAGGCACTTGCCCGTTCAAGCTCGATGGAGTGTCGCTGACCGTAGCGAAAACTCAGCGCGTAGACTTCAAAGCCTTCGTCTTGAGCCATCGCCACGACTGTGGTTGAATCTAAACCACCACTTAACAGGCAAACTGCTTTTTTAGACATCAGTGCATTACTTCGCAGTGGGCATCACGAACTCAGCACCTTTTCCGATGGTCTCGGGCCAACGCTGCATAATGGATTTTTGTTTGGTGTAAAACCGCACGCCTTCTTCTCCGTAGGCGTGCATGTCACCAAACAGACTTTTCTTCCAGCCACCGAAGCCATGCCAAGCCATCGGCACAGGAATCGGCACATTGATTCCGACCATGCCCACTTGGATACGGCGGCTAAATTCGCGTGCAACGTTACCGTCACGCGTGTAGCAAGAAACACCATTGCCAAATTCGTGGGCATTGATGAGATCAACCGCTTGACCAAAGTCTTTGACGCGCACGCATGACAGTACGGGTCCGAAAATTTCTTCTTTATAAATACGCATTGAGGGCGTCACGTTATCAAACAAGCTACCGCCCGTGAAGAACCCGTGCTCGTGACCGGGCACTTTAAGCCCGCGACCATCCACGACCAGTTTGGCGCCTTCTTTGACACCCACTTCGATATAGCCTTCGATACGCTCAAGCGCTTGGCGCGTGACAATCGGACCCATTTCAGCATCAAGCTCAAGTCCATTTTTGATTTTGAGTGTTTTTGCACGCGCTGCCAGTAAAGGTACGACTTTGTCTGCAATGTCGCCTACCAGAACAGCCACTGAGATGGCCATGCAGCGCTCACCGGCTGAGCCGTAGGCCGCACCGATCAGACCATCAACAGCTTGGTCGATATCGGCATCGGGCATCACGACCATGTGATTTTTAGCGCCGCCTAAGGCTTGCACGCGCTTGCCTAAATCGGCACCGCGTTGGTAGATATATTGTGCGATTGGTGTTGAGCCGACAAAGCTGATCGCTTTGACGTCGGGGTGTTCGAGAAGCCCATCGACAGCGACTTTATCGCCTTGCACGACGTTAAAGACGCCGTCAGGTAAACCAGCTTCTTTAAAGAGTTGAGCCATGTAAATGGACGCAGAGGGGTCGCGTTCGCTGGGTTTTAAAATAAAACAGTTGCCCGCGGCAATCGCCACAGGAAACATCCAGCAAGGAACCATGCACGGAAAATTAAAAGGCGTGATTCCGGCCACAACACCCAACGGCTGGCGCAGGGTCCAGTTGTCGATTCCGGTGGAGACTTGGTCGGTAAAGTCGCCTTTTAACAATTGCGGCATTCCGCAGGCGAATTCAACGATATCGATGCCGCGCATGACCTCGCCTTGCGCATCTGTAAATACTTTGCCGTGTTCTTGCGTGATGATCGAAGCGAGCTCGTCTTTGCGTTCATTGAGTAACGCTAAAAAATTATTCATGATGCGGGCACGGCGAATGGGTGGGGTATCCGCCCAACTAGCAAACGCCTGTTTAGCGCTGTCGACAGCCGCCTGTACGGTCTCTAGGCTAGCGAGCTCAACTTTGCGCGCGACTTGACCCGTTGCGGGATTAAAGACGTCTTGCGAGCGTGCGCCCGCATTGACAATCGCTTGGTTGTGAATCCAATGCGAGACGACACTGGGGATGGTGGGCATGGGTGGCTGCTTAGACATACAAGATCCTTTTTTAAGCATCGGAGCCGCAGGGGCACGAAACAGAGGTTGAATGAGGCACAAATTGCCGATAATGCGAAAAAGACTGGCTTGGCGCCATTGTAAGATGGAAGGTGGCAGGTTCGCTAATTAGTTGCCTCAGGCGATCTTGGTTAAACTTTGCACCTTTATGCTTGCTTATGTTCGAATGATCGGAGTCTTCCCAATACTATGAGTCAGCCCCTGCTTGGTAAAGTTGCCCTAGTGACCGGCGCGGCGCGCGGCATCGGTCGTGCCTGTGCGTTAAAGCTGGCCTCGGCCGGTTGCGACATCGTCGCCAACTACTACAACAGTTTTGATGAGGCCGAGGCCGTATGCGCCGAAGTGCGCGGAATGGGGCGTCGGGCGATTGCGGTGCAGGCCAGTGTTGGGGTACCCGATAGCGTGCTCGAGATGTTTGAAGTCATCACGAAAGAATTTGGTCAGTTGGATATTGTGATTAGTAATGCCGCCTCTGGGGTATTGAAGCCTGCGATGGAGATGAGTCTGAAGCACTTTCGCTGGTGTCTTGAAACCAACGCATTCGCAGTTAACTTATTGGCGCAGCAGGCCTTGCCCTTAATGAAGAACGGGGGGCGCATTGTTGCGATGTCGAGCTTGGGTGCCCAGCGGGCAATGCCGCATTATGGATTTATAGGTGCCTCAAAAGCGGCGCTCGAGGCACTGGTGCGCACGCTGGCCCAAGAGCTCGGTCCTAAAGGGATTCGCGTCAATACAGTGTCAGCTGGTGTGGTTGATACTGATGCACTGAGTCATTTCCCGAACCGCGATCAGGTGTTGTCAGAGTTCGCCGCGCGCACGCCGATTGGCCCGAGCTTGTTGCCGACTAACGTTGCTGATGCGGTTTACTTACTTTGTTTGCCTGAGGCTGCCTGGATTAATGGTCATACCTTGGTGGTCGATGGTGGTTTTTCAATTTCAGGTTGAACACAATGAGCTTTGAATCTGGTTTGGCAGGCAAGGTGGCAATTGTGACGGGCGGCTCGCGCGGAATCGGCCGTGCGATCGTTGAGTTGCTTGCTGCACAAGGTGTCGACGTCAATTTTTTCTATCGGGGTCATGCAACCGCAGCCCAAGAGGTGATTGCGAGCGTGACAGCGGCGGGTGGCAAGGCGACCGCGTTGCAGGTGGATGTCAGTGATTCAGCCGCGTGTATCGAGGCCGTCAATGCGGTGGCCGAGCGGTGTGAGCGGATCGATATTCTGATTAATAACGCCGGTATCGTGCGCGATAACCTGATGGCGGCGATGGAAGATGATGAAATTTCGGCGGTACTAGATACTAATGTTGGTGGTGTCTTTAATGTGACCCGTCCGGTGATCCCGTTCATGATGTCTCAGCGGGCAGGCCGGATTGTCAACCTCTCTTCGGTAGCTGGCAATAAGGCTGGCCGCGGGCAGGCCAATTACGCAGCAAGTAAAGGCGCGATCGACGCCTTGACCCGCGCGCTGGCCGTCGAGCTTGCGCCGCGTAAAATTTTGGTCAATGCGGTGGCGCCAGGGGTCATTGACACTGAAATGTCGCAACAGGTGCGTGACTTGGCCGATGACGAAGTGAAGGCCAAAATCCTGCTCAAACGCTATGGTCAGGCGCAAGAAGTGGCCAATGCTGTCGCATTTTTAGTGTCAGATATGGCGAGTTACGTCACGGGCCAGATTCTTTATGTAGACGGCGGGTTTAAGATGGCCTGAGTTTTTGGTCAAAGACGCCTGAGGTGTGCTGGCTAGCCAAGGAGGGGGGGTCCCAACACTTGAGTTAAAATAACGCGCGCTTACCTCATATTCGGAGCTAATTATGGCTGAAGCAGTCATCTCGAAAGAAGAAATTATGGCGGTGTTTCCCACCGTTCAAAAAACGATGGCAGATGCCCTCGGTTGCGACGTAGATGACATCAAGCTCGATGTATCCCTTATCGAGGGCCTTGACGCAGAATCGATCGACTTCCTTGATATGGTGTTTCGCCTTGAACGTGCCTTTAAAATCAAGGTGCCGCGTGGCAAGATCATCGAAGACGTCCGCGGTGACATGCCCGTGACGGATTTCGAACAAGCTGGGGTTGTGACAGACAAAGGTGTGGCGCGCTTGCGTGAGTATTTGTCTGAAATTGACGAATCCCGCTTTAAATTACCGATGCGCGTAGATCACATCGCGCGGTTGTATACGCCCGAAACCTTCTGCAAGCTCGTGATTCGTGCTCAGCGCGCCTCACAAGCCGCTGGCTGATGGTCTTGAGTACGGCGCGGGCCACTTCGGCCGCGCCAACCGGTCGCTTTGCTGCATTCTCCTTTGTCGATCAGATCACTCAAATCCAAGGGGTCACACGTGTGTGCGGCCTCTACACAATCCCTGCCAATATTGAGCACTTTCCGGCTAGTTTAGTAGCCGAGGCGTTGGGTCAACTGGCGGCGTGGGTGGCAATGTCGACGCTTGGGTTCACTCATCGCCCAGTGGCTGCCCTGGCGGGCGACACAAAGATTTTTTCGCTTCCCAAGCCTGGCGACACCCTTGAACTTATCGTCGATATCGAATCTTGCGACGCCGAGTCGATTTTGTATCGTGGCCACGCACTGGTTAAGGGTTGTCTTGTGCTTGAGCTTGCTGATACGGTCGGTTCAATGCTCGATATACAAGAGTTTGACGATCCGGCGGCACTGGCGGCTGACTTCGCCCAACTCAGTACGGGCGGTCGCGCCGCGGGGGCTTTTAGGGGCGTTCCTAACCCGTCTTTAACCGACTTGCCATCGTCCACCTTGGGGCACCTTCAGGCGCAGCTTGCGGTGCCAGCACAGGCTGCTTTTTTTGAAGATCATTTTCCGCGCCGACCGGTGTTTCCTGCAACCTTGTTGCTCGATGCACTGTTACAGTTGGCAATCCGTGTGGCGGCTCAAGCCGCTAACGGGGCTGTGCTGCACCTGACGCGGATCACCAATGTCAAGGTGCGTGCCTTTACAGCGCCCGGGGCAACCTTGTTGCTATCGGCCCTGTTGGCAGCACCTGGCTCAGACGAGCTCGAACCCTACATGGTCAAGCTGACTGCTCAGGCCGAAGGTAAAACCATTGCAGGCGCCAAGATGTATTTTGCGTTTGCCGGAGACACTGCATGACCACACGACGTCGCGTTGCAATTACGGGTATCGGACTGGTCACCCCAGCCGGCCTTGATGTTGCCTCAACTTGGGCCCGTATCAAAGCGGCGCGCAGTTGTGCTGGGCCCATCACGATTTTTGATGCGTCAGGGTTTTCAACCCGCATCGCAGCTGAGGTCAAAGGTTTTGACGATCTGCCGCCGATTGACGATCGCAAGTTGCTTAAGTACGCGAGCCGTGCGCATCGGTTTGCCTTAGGCGCAGCCGACCAGGCGATCGCTGATGCGGGTGTGCGTCCGACCTTGCAAGATGCGACGCGCTGGGGTTGCGTGGTGGGGGCAGGCATGATGATGATGTCGCACCAAGAGATTGCCGCGGTGCAAAGCGCTGCAGCCCCTGAAGGCGAGTTCGTTGCAAGTGCGTTGCTGAGCGAGCCTATTGCCAATGACGTGATGGCCTTTAGCCGGAGCTTATCGACCGCTGGCATTTCTTTGCTGCTACGTCGGTTTGGTATACGAGGTTACTCGTCAACAGTGCATACCGCCTGTGCCTCGGGCGGGCAGGCAATCGGTACCGCGATGCGACTGATTCGGCGCGGATTGGCCGATCGTGTCCTGACCGGCGGTTTTGATTCAATGATTTCGCCGATCGGACTTTCGGGCTTTTGCTTGTTGTCTGCGGTGTCGCCTGATAATGATCAACCCGAACGTGCGAGTCGCCCGTTTGACTTAACCCGAAACGGTTTCGTATTGGGTGAGGGCGCGGGCTTTTTGGTGCTTGAAGAATGGAACTCTGCAGTTCAGCGCGGCGCGACAATATACGCTGAGCTTGCTGGCGACGGCAACTCTCTTTCGTCGTATCGCATCACAGATTCTCATCCCTCGGGTGACGGGCCGATTCAATCAATGCGCCGGGCAATTGCGGACGCAGGTGCCGGGTTTGCAGATATTGATTATCTAAACGCGCACGGCACCTCTACTCCGATGAACGATCGCAGCGAATGTGCCGCAGTCAAAGCAGTTTTCGGTGATCGGGTGAAGGCCGTTGGCGTCAGCTCAACGAAAAGCGTGACGGGCCATCTGATTGCCGCTGCTGGTGCGGTCGAGGCAGGGTTGTGCGCGTTAGCGATTCGCGATGGCTTGATGCCACCCAATGCTAATTTGCAGCAACTTGATCCTGACTGCGACGTCAATATTGTTCGTGACCGACCGCGTGAGCAGCGCATTGGAATGGCACTTTCAAATTCGTTAGGCTTCGGGGGAAGTAATAGTTGCTTGGCCTTTCGACACCCAGAAGAAACAGCGGCGCTTGTCGCTGCAGGACGGTGAGCACCATGAGTCGAATCGTAATTACAGGAAATGGTGCGATCTGCGGTGCCGGCACTGACCCCGGCAGTATTGTTGAAGCCTTGTTAGCTGGGCGCTCGGCCTTAGCTCCAATCACGAGCTTCAACGCAGAACAATTTCAAGGTTGCTTGGCTGCCGAAGTACCTGATTACAACGGCGGCAAGTTACTCGGTGACCGTAAGTTGCTCAAGCTTGTGCGTCGCTCTGATGTCTTTGGCATCTATGCGGGGAGTCAGGCCATTGAACAAGCAGGCTTGACGGCCTGGCGTGAAGCGCTCGACGAAGCCGCGGCCGCGCACTACGCCGATCAGACCGGTTGTTATGTGGGCTCGGGCGCAGGTGCCTTTGAAGTCAACTACGACTATTTCCCGCTCATGGCCGAAACAAAAAATGATTTGAATGGGTTTGGTCGTGAATTATCGAATATGGTCAACCCGATGTGGTTGCTCAAGTCGTTGCCTAATAACGTGCTGTGTCACATCAGTATTCGCCATCAACTCAAAGGACCAAACGGTTGCATCACCAATCACACGTCAAGTGGGCTCTTGTCGGTGATTGAAAGTGCCTGGGCGCTGCGCGAGGGCGATGCTCAACGCGTCGTGGCTGTGGGCCATGATGCCCCGATTGAGCCGCAAACCCTGTTGTATCTTGATCGCGTTGGTTTGATTGGCAAAGATGGTCTACGACCCTTTGATCAGCGGCATGATGGTTGTTTGTTGGGTGAAGGGGCTGCGTCGCTGGTGCTCGAAACCGAAGCTTCTGCGCAAGAGCGCGGTGCGACAGTCTTGGGCGAATACCTGGGGGGCGGTGACGCCTCTGAGGGAGAGGGTTTGTTCAGCATTCGCGCCGATGGTGATGGGTTGAGCCGTGCAATTGAGTTGGCCTTAGCCGATGCACAACTTACGCCCGCCGATGTTGGCATGATTGTGGCGCACGGCAACGGCACTCAAGAGTCTGATGCTTCAGAAACGGCCGCCTTGTTGCGGGTATTTGGTGCCGATATGCCTCCCGTGACTGGTTTTAAGTGGTCGACCGGACATCTTTTTGCGGCAGCAGGTTTGCT
>CAIYCP010000007.1 GCA_903924715.1 uncultured beta proteobacterium | reverse complement strand
TTGAGATGATCGCACTTCTAGGCGAGCGCGGCTTCAGTCGCGAACAGGCCTACGTCATCTGTTCGCTGGCGGTCGATCTGCGTATCAGCAACGCGGTCGATTTGCCCAACGTTTGCGTAAGCGCCATACTCCCTGAGGCGATTTTCGAAGTCTAATTTTTAGAATTTTTCTTCTCGCTTCTTGGTAAAACATTTCGATGACTACCGCCATTGCCCCAACCACAGCAAAAGACGCGGTGACGCAGATTGGAGCTCGATCTGGGGCAAGACCCTTTAGCCATTGAATCAATAACAAGTAAAAAATAGACGAATCGGAGAAATGGATGTCGCTTGAACAGGAAGAAATTGGCTTTATCGGGCTTGGCGCAATGGGAGGTGGCATTGCACGTCGACTGGCTCAAGCGGGAATCACACTGCACGTCTGTGATGTCGACCCTGCCAAGATCGCTGCCTTTGCTAAGTGGAATGTCGTTGTTCACCCGAACCCCAAATCAATCGCGGATGCGGTTGAAGTCGTATTTGCCTGTCTGCCCGATGTCGAGGTCAGCAAAGCTGTGGCTTACGGTGCAGAGGGCGTGATCCATGGCAAAAAGATTAAGGTCTATCTCGAAACCTCGACGATTGGTCGCAGCCCAGTCATCGAGATTGCAAAGAATCTATCAGCTAAAAACATTAGTGTTTTGGATTGCCCGGTCAGCGGCGGGCCACGCGGCGCCGACGATGGCACCCTTGCGATTCTGATCGCGGGTGACGCAGCTGTGATCGAAAGCGTTCGTGACGTGTTGAACCTCATCGGTAAAAGTGTCTTTGACATTGGCCGTGAACCGGGCATGGCGCAGATGATGAAACTGGTCAACAATATGATCTCGGCCAGCAATATGGCCTCAGCCTTCGAAGCGCTGGTGCTAGGTGCCAAGGCAGGCTTAGATGCCGACCTGATGGTCAACGTGATCAATGCGAGCACAGGTCGCAATAGCGCCACAACAGACAAAGTTCCAAAATCCGTTTTACCCGGCACCTTTGATTATGGCGCCTCGACACACACCATGCATAAAGACATCACGATGGCTCTTATCGAAGCCGAAGAGCTCAAAGTGCCGATGTGGGTGGCAAACAATACCCGTCAAGTCTGGGAATTTGCCATGACTCAGGGCGGAACCGATCTTGATTTCACGACACTGATTCAGTACTACGAGAAATGGGCGGGCGTAGAGGTGCGCAGCAAAAAAAAGGAAAATGCGTGAGGCTCAAAGACAAGATAGCCGTCACGCCACTGTTTTTTCTATTCCTTTTACTAGCGCTGTTTGGGTATTCGGCAGTCACTCAAGCTCAAGCGACCTCAATCGGTACGAACGCTCTCAAGACGATGGCTCTTATTGCAGAGGGCGATTTCGTAATGGGATCGAACAACGGACCCGATGATGAAAAACCAGAGCATCGTGTTTTTGTAAAATCATTTTTGATGGATGTACTGCCGGTCAGCAATGATGATTTTGCAAAGTTTCTGAATACGCGAGGCTTAAAAAATCATCTCGGAGAATCGTTCTACGATGACGATGATCACGATGCCAGAATTCGTCAACGCGGCTCAACGTGGCAAGCAGATCAGGGTTA
>CAIYCP010000006.1 GCA_903924715.1 uncultured beta proteobacterium | reverse complement strand
TGCGTTGCATTTGACCGCGACGCAAGTCAAGCACGCGATGGGTCAAGCGTGTGGTTTCAGACAGGTTTTCATCATCGAGCTGAAACGGCGGCGTGACGGAAGGATTTAAAATCTCAACTTCGCGGCAGAGGATTTCGATTTCGCCAGAGGCGAGATCTTTGTTGGTCGTGCCTGCGGGGCGCTCGCGCACCAAGCCCGTAATACGAATACAAAATTCGTTACGCAGGCGTTCAGCGATGGCAAAGCCTTCAATGTTATCTGGATCGAACACGATCTGGGCTAAGCCCGCGCGATCGCGCATGTCGATAAAGATCACCCCACCGTGATCGCGGCGGCGATGTACCCAACCAAACAACGTAACGGTTTGACCTAAGTGGTCTCGACAAACCTGACCGGTGTAGCAGGTACGCATGCAAACTCCAAAAGATCTGATAAACAGATCTGATAATAAAAATTAATCGGACGAACGAGAAGACGTGGCGGGCGCGTTGGCGCCCTCACTGGGTAAAGCATTTTGTGCAAGGGCGATTTGAGCGGCCGCCTCAGCCGCGGTAAGAAGCGGACCTGCAGGGGGCGCCACGACCCCCATCGAAACAATGTACTTAAGCGCGGCATCGACCGACATATTGAGCGGCACGACTTCGCTGCGCAACATCATCAAAAAGAAACCTGACGTTGGATTAGGCGTAGTGGGCACATAAACGCTGACATAATCTGCCTGCAAATGTTCGGCAACTTCGCCGCTTGGGGCACCCGTCAACAGTGCCACGGTATAGCAACTCGCACGAGGATATTGCACCAACACTGCCTGCCTAAACGCCTGCCCATTGGGTGCAAGCAAGGTGTCGCTGACTTGCTTGACCGACTGATAGATCGAGCGCACAAGAGGAATACGACCTAATACTTTTTCTGAATACTTTAAGATGCCGCGACCCAAAAAGTTTGCGGCAAACATACCCGTTGCTAACAGCACCACCAACACTAAGGCCACTCTGAAACCTGGGACGTCAAAGCCAAACAAAGCTTGCGGCGACAAAAAGACCGGCACCACGCTTTCAAGCGTGTTGACGACCAAACTGAGCACCCAGATCGTAATGACGACAGGTACCCAGATCAGTAAACCAGTGACGAAATACTTTTTTAGAAATCGCATAGCAGGCTCGAACAAGCCCTCTTGGTTACCACGCAGCGCAGCGTTCTTTAGCGGCAATGCGTATTCAGTTTAGGGACGGCCCACAGGCCGGTACGTTACAACTGGTTATTACTGCGTCTTCAAGCTTTACCAGCGTTTGACGCTGACGTGCCACCGCCCGTTGAACCGCCCGACGTGCTTTTGGCAGGGCTTGCGGGGGTAGCGCTCGCGCTTGGGGTTGAGCTACTTGCGCCCTCAGACGAAGAAGCACCCGCACTACTGGCAGAAGACGACTCACTTGAACTTGAACCTGCTTGGGTGTCGCCCGCCGAACCACCGGATGCGGCCTCAGCGCCAGCCACGGGGACAGCAGCCTCGCTTGTTTTTGCGCCACCACTGCCGTTACTACGAAAGTCGGTGACGTACCAGCCCGAGCCCTTTAACTGAAACCCGGCCGCGGTAACCTGTTTTGAATAGGTTGCCTGACTGCACTGAGGGCATACCGTGAGGGGCGCGTCAGACATTTTTTGTAGCTTGTCTTCAGCGTGACCACAGGCTGAGCATTTGTAAGCGTAAATTGGCACGATAAACTTCTTAAATACTGAATGAAAGGGAAAGCCTTTGATTTTAACGGGTTTTTACTTAAATTGACCCC
>CAIYCP010000005.1 GCA_903924715.1 uncultured beta proteobacterium | reverse complement strand
CAAGATTATTGTCCCATTCCCACCAGGCGGACCCACCGACACCGTAGGTCGTTTGCTTGCCCAAAAACTTCAAGAGTCTTGGGGACAGACCGTAGTCCTAGATTACAAACCGGGAGCTGGGACTACGATTGGTGTTGATTTCGTTGCAAAGTCGAGCCCTGATGGCCTGACCATTGGGATGGTCAACTCCTCACTTGCTGTCAATCCCACTCTCAGAAAGAAATTGCCCTACGACACTCTTAAAGATGTCGCTGGCATTACGCAACTTTTTAATATGCAATTAGCGATTGTTGCTCGGCCGGATGCACCGTTCAACAATTTGAAAGAGTTAATTGAATACGCAAAAAAAACCCCTGGAAAACTTAACTACGGAACGCCAGGAGCGGGTAGCACCACCCATCTTGGTGCAGAGTTACTCAAGCGCGAAGCTGGTTTTGATATGCAACATATTGCGATGAAAGGCAGCGCTCCGGCACACACCGAATTGATGGGAGGACGGCTTGATCTTGTAGTCGATCCATTTCTGTCGGTATTTCCGTATGTGCAAGCTGGACGTATGAAGCTTATTGCCACCATGGGCGAAAAGCGTGTAGCTGGCCACGATTACCCAACGGTGGCAGAAACTTTGCCTGGCTTTAGTGTTGGAGCATTGCTGGGGTTCATTGCTCCAGCGGGTACACCTAAGCAAGTTCTGCAAAAAATTCAGACAGATACCAACAAAGCCCTAGCATCTCCAGAGGTGCAAAAGCGCGCACAAGAGTACGGATTACAAGTTGTTGGATCGCGCCCTGAACAGTTCGACGCATTCATTGGCTCTGAAATGAAGCGTTGGGGTCGTATCGTGACAGAAGCAAAAATCGAACAGGAATAGGAGAAACTCAAAATGAGCTTGCAATTAAAACCGTTGCACAAAATTTTTGCTGCGCAAGCCAGTGGTATCGACCTCACGCAGCCGTTGTCAGATACTGATTTGAAAGCAGTCAACGCTGCAATGAATGAACACGCTGTTCTGGTATTTCGTGGCCAGCCACTTACGCCCCAACAGCAGCTGAACTTTTCAAAGTCGTTTGGGCCACTTGATATTGGTCTGAAGCGAATCTTCAAACGTCCCGAGCGGCTTGAGGATGAACGTCTGATTGATATCTCCAATGTTGATGCGCAAGGACAAGTTGCAAAACGAGATTCGCCTAAAAATTTATCGAATTTTGCCAATCAGCTTTGGCACAGTGATAGCTCGTTCATGAACCCGCGAGCGGCCTATTCAATGCTGCATTGCGTGATTAAGCCAAGTTGGGGCGGCAACACTGAGTTTGCCGATCTTCGTCACGCCTACGATACCCTTGACGAGCGTACACGTGAGGAGATTAAGGACTTGAAGGCGGAGCACTTTGCACTGCACACTCGCATACTTCTTGGTGACGATGCTTATACGGATGATCAAAAAAAGGAAATACCACCCGCCATCTGGCCGTTGGCAGATACACATTCTGGATCTGGACGCAAGCTTCTTTACGTTGGTGTGCATGCTCATCAAATCACTGGTTGGCCAACTGCTGAAAGCCGAATGTATCTCCAGGATTTACTCGAACATGCTACTCAACGCGAAAATGTATATGTCCACGAATGGGAACCTGGCGACCTTGTGATTTGGGATAACCGCAGTACTTTGCATCGGGGTCGTCGATTTGACATTGCTGAGCGTCGTGAGTTGCGTCGGACTACCATTAATGACGCGCCTGACGCCAATTTGATGGCCGCTTAAAAATTTAGAATTTTTGGCGAGACAGACAAAAGCACTCAGGTCAGCAGAATCTGAAAGCATATTAAATTGTTGATTTTCAATGACTGCTTTCACTTTTTTCTTTAAGTCTGACTGATTCACCGATTGACAGCTTAGGGCCTAAGATGCGGTCGATCAGCGCATTTTTCTGACCGTTCCAGTTGGCCAAATCCAGACTTTTCCTTAAGCGAAACCTTCAATCCCGTCCCGCAATGGGCGTTGGCTTGCCCTTGTCGTCAATCGCCACAT
>CAIYCP010000004.1 GCA_903924715.1 uncultured beta proteobacterium | reverse complement strand
GGAAGTTGGGATTACGTTTTTACGCAATTTAAGCGAGCGGTTGCCCATCTTTCGTTGGATGATCAGCAAAAGCTCTTTGCAGATAACGCCATTCGCGTGTATCGAATCCCCACTTGATTCTGTTGGTATTTAAATGAACAAAACGTACCAGATTGCTGTGCTGCCAGGAGACGGTATTGGCCGAGAGGTGATGAGCGCGTCGCTGGCCGTTTTAGAGGCTATTGAAAAACAGATTGGTGTTGTGTTTGATACGCGAACCTATCCTGCCGGGGCGCAACATTATCTTGATGCAGGCGAGTCTTTGCCTGAAGCTACTTTAGCGGCTTGTCGCGCGGCTGATGCGATTTTGTTTGGTGCGATGGGGTTGCCGCACGTGCGAGGTGCGGACGGCACTGAGATTATTCCACAGCTCGATATTCGTTTTGCCTTGGATCTTTATGCAGGGGTGCGTCCTATTCGCACGTTTCCCGGTTTGCCAGTGCCGCTGGGAAACCCCTTGGCGAGCAAGATTGATTTGGTTTTGATACGCGAGAATACAGAAGGGCTTTTTTATTCTCGTGGGCGAGGTCGTGCCGAGGGCGATGAAGCGGTGTACGACACAATGAAAATCACCCGAGCGGGTACCACACGCGTCTGTGACTTTGCCTTGAAGTTAGCCGAGCTACGTAAAAAGAAAGGTCGGCCCGGTCATGTCACCAGTGTTGACAAAGCCAATGTGTTTCAGTCGATGGCGTTCTGGCGCACGATTTTTGAGTCATGTGCGAAGCGCTTTCCTGCGATCACAACAGATAGTGCGTATGTCGACGCGATGGCCTTGAATTTAGTGCTCAAGCCCTGGGCCTACGATGTCTTAGTCACTGAAAATATGTTTGGTGATATTTTGTCTGATTTAATTGCAGGGTTAGTGGGGGGCATGGGCATGGCACCTTCGGGTGATATCGGTGACCATCATGGATTGTTTCAGCCAGCCCACGGCACTGCTCCCGACATTGTGGGCAAAGGCATTGCGAACCCAACGGCCATGATTCTGTCTGTGGCAATGATGCTTGAGTGGTTGAGTGATCGCCATGATGATCCTCGTTTGTTGGATGGAGCACTCGCGATTCAGCGTGGTGTTGAAATATCGTTTGCGAACAACATTGTCAGGCCCGCTGAATTTGGGGGTAAAAGTAATACCGCTGAGATTACGCAGGCCGTTATTGCAAATATTAGGTAGCACAGGGGTGCAACCTGCGTTAAGTAAGGCTTGCCTAGAATTAGGGTTAACATAGCAGGCAACGTGCATTAATAAATCATTCAATATCAATGATTTAGCAGCACATACTTTGTTGAAGCCGCATTTGAACGCCCCACAACGCCCGCTGTACGGCATTTTGTTGATCTTGGTCTCGTGCATGTTGTTCTCGAGTCAAGACGGCATCTCTAAGTATCTGACGCTTTTTTACTCACCGATTTTGGTCGTGTGGATGCGTTTTTTCATTCAGATTAGCCTAACGGCAGCAGTGTTTGGGCCGCGCATGGGCGTAGCAATTTTTCATACAAAACAGCTCAAGTTGCAACTTGCCCGCGGTGCATGCATGCTGGCGGCGAGTGTGAGCTTTGTCATCGGTTTGCTATATGTGCCAATTGGCGAGGCCACGGCCGTCGTGTTTCTATCGCCGATGCTGCTCACCTGGTTTGCCGGAAAAGTCCTAAAAGAAAAAATTACACTTGGACAGTGGGCGGCTGTAGGCAGCGGTTTGGTGGGGGTGTTAGTCATCGTGCGACCGGGCAGTGCCTTGTTTACCCCAGCTATTTTGTTACCCTTAACGGGCGCTTTCAGTATGGCGATTTATCAGTTACTCACGCGTCGATTGCTCGTGACAGACCATATTGTTTCGACGAACTTTATTACCGGCTTATTCTGTACCGCGATCATGAGTATGCTGGTTTGGTATTTTTGGCAAACACCTACTCTCTTTGATTTTATGCTGATGTTAGTGGGTGGTGCGATCGCCACGATTGGTCACTTACTGTTGACCTATTCATATCGACACGGCTCGGTCGTGATGCTTGCACCATTTAGCTATGCGCAGATCGTCTTTGCATCGTTAGTATCCTTTTTGTTCTTCGGACACATCCCTGACGACCTCACAATGGTCGGTATGCTGATTATCATTTTGAGCGGTGCAGGGCTGGTCTGGTGGCAAAGGCGCTAAGTGCGTTTCAACGCGTGCCAGGCGTAGCCTGAAGGATGGGGTTCAGTTGTTTCAACCCGAATGCCTTCATTCCACTTTGCCATGCGCTCTGAGCGCGCAAACGAGCCAACTTTTAATTGACCGGCATTCCAGCCTGTTGCTAGGTGAACAATGGCGACATCTTCAGTTTCACCAGAGCGCGCTGAGACGATGGTTGCATAGCCCGCTTGTTGCGCAGCTTTGAGTGCTGCGTATGTCTCAGTGATGGTGCCGGCTTGGTTTGGCTTAATCAAAACTGCATTACAGGCTTTTTGTTGAGCGGCTTCTTCAACGAGCTTGGCATTAGTCACAAGGTAATCATCGCCAACAATCTGCACCCGACCTGACGCCGCTTTGGTAAAGGCAATCATCCCTCGCGGGTCATCCTCAGCGACCGGATCTTCGATCGAGACAATGGGGTACTTATCCAGCCAGTTCAAGAGTTTTTCAATCAAACCGTCGGTATCAAGTTCTTTTTTCTCAAGGCCCAAGGTGTAACGTCCGTCTTTGCCAAATTCTGAGGCGGCAATATCCAAGGCAATGCTGACGTCTTGGCCCGGAATATAGCCAGCGGCTTCGATTGACATTACTAAAACATCTAATGCCTCTTCGTTATGTGCAAACGCGGGCCACCAGCCGCCTTCATCGGCGATACCTTGAGAAGAACCACGTTTTTTCATTAATAAACCCGCGTGTCGGTATACCTCGGCGGTCATTTCCATTGCCTGGGCGAAGCTGCGTGCGCCTGTGGCGATCACCATAAAGTCTTGGATGTCGACGCGACGATCTGCATGCGCACCACCACCAAAAATCTGTATTTGAGGCAAAGGTAGTTGAACCACTGCGTCTTTGGCTAAATAACGCCAGAGCGGCAAGTGCGACTGTGCAGCCGCGGCATGTAGCGCCGCTAATGATGTTGCGATCAGCGCATTACCACCCAGGCGTGATTTGTCGGCTGTACCATCCAACGCGATGAGTAATGCGTCAATTTTTTCTTGTTCAGTGACATCAAGACCGATCAAGGCTGGTGCGATTTCATTTTGAATTCCTTGGACCGCTTGCATGACATCGAGCCCACCAAACCGAGATCCGCCATCGCGTCGCTCAAGCGCTTCGCGGGTACCTCTAGAGGCGCCAGCGGGAGCAATGCCGCGTCCAAGCGCCCCAGAGTCAGTAACGATGTCGACTTCAACGGTCGGACGCCCGCGTGAATCCCAGATACGTCGTGCCTGAACCTGTTTAATCCGACTCATTTATTAAACTCCTGACTCCAACGTGTATGGATGGTAGAAAACGAAAGACTGTCTTGCGTTAAAAATTCGATTGCAAGCTTGCGAACGCTTGCGCCAGGTGCGGCAGTAAGGTACTCGACAGGTGATTTGCCATCAACACGGGCAAGCATCAATCCAGGCAACAGCGTCACAATTCTGTCTTCGAGCACTCGGGTAGGCTCCCAGGTGACTTCTTGTAGATAAGCATTTAAAAACTCTTGCGCACACTGCAAGAATGCGACTAAGGATTGTGGCAGATGGGCCGCTTTCAAGAAAAAATGATTGAGACAAAAGGCGACATCAAAGGCCGGATCGCCATACCAGGCGCATTCGGCGTCCAACAAGATCGGGCCCGAAGGCCCCAGCAATATATTTTTTGGACTGACGTCGCCGTGAACCAAAACCTTTTTGTTTTGTTGTGTGCGTACGATAAGCGCTTTTAAGTGCGCGCTCAAAGGAGGGTGTTGCCGAGCCGCTTCTTCGAGATAGGGCTCGAGTCGAATTGCATAAAAGGCATCATCATGCGCAAAGCGTTTTGCGATATCTTCTTGAAGACTTGTTTGAGCGTGGATTTGCCCAAGGATTTTTCCAAGCTGCGTGGCGACCTTTGGATTGATTCGATTCGCTAGAAGCTCTGTCTTCCAGTTTGGATTTTCAGGCCCAAGATATTGCATCACAAAACTTTTGCTGGCTTGGTCAACGCCTAACACTCGAGGGACAGACTGAGGTGAAATCTTTTCAACGATTTGCAGCCAGTCGATTTCAGCAAAGACTCGATCGACTGGCGCCAACCATTGCTTAGCAACTTTTAATTGTGGGAGTGCTTGCTTTAAACAGTACTGTCCTTGCGCCGTCGTCAGGTGAAAGATATTTGACGAAACACCGCCTGTCAGTGCGGTGATATTGATGGAGTCATTTGTTTGAGC
>CAIYCP010000003.1 GCA_903924715.1 uncultured beta proteobacterium | reverse complement strand
TGGATTGTTTGAGTTAAAGGCAGGCGACCTCATTTTTAGCGGTACCCCCGAAGGCGTGGGCGCTGTAGTTAAAGGCGATAAGATGATTGGCACGGTTGCCGGCTTGGGTCAGTTTGAAGTGCACGTTGTTTGAACTGAAAACGCTGCTACGTCGCGTTTTCAGCGTTAAATAACGCCACGGGTTTTCCAGTCAGCTTGTTGTTCGAGACTAATACCAAGTCCTTCCAGGATTTCGGTCGTGTGTTGGCCTAGAGCGGGCGCAGCGCGTGTAATTTGACCTGGGGTTTTGCTCAATTTAGGTACGATCCCAGGCACCTGAACGACCGAGCCGTCTGCGAGTGTCGCGTTCAGAATCATGTCACGTGCTTGATAGTGTGGGTCGCTTGCGATATCTGCGGCATCGTAGCTTTTTCCTGCAGGGACTCCGGCTGCGTTCATGGCAGTTAACACGTCGTCTAAAGAATGCTGCGCCGTATAGGCTGAAATCGCAGTATCAATCAAGTCAGCATGTTCTGCGCGGCCAGCGTTGCGTGCAAGTTTTGGATCAGTGGCCAAGTCTGTACGATTGATCATTTCCATCAGTCGTTTATAGATACTGTCGCCATTGCCAGCGATCAACGCGTATTTGCCATCTTTGCAAAGATAGGCATTGGTGGGCGCAATGCCAGGCATGCTGGCACCTGAAGGTTGTCTGATTGCGCCAAACTTTGAGTACTCAGGCAACACGCTTTCAAGCATATTAAAAACAGATTCGTAAAGTGCAACATCCACCTCTTGTCCCACGCCGCCTTGTTGTTCGCGATGACGTAGGGCCATCAGCACGCCAATCACGCCATGTAGACCCGAAATCGTATCGCCAATTGAGACCCCCGTGCGCACCGGGGGGCGGCCCGGCTCACCCGTGAGATAGCGCAAGCCACCCATGGCTTCACCGATCACGCCAAAGCCCGGGCGATCTTTGTACGGACCCGTTTGGCCATAGCCGGACACACGCAGCATGATTAATTTTGGATTGATCGCGTGTAACGCTTTGAAGCCGAGCCCCCATTTTTCTAGGGCACCCGGTCGAAAATTCTCAATCAAAATATCGGCATCTTTCGCTAATTGTCGGATCACGTCCTGACCTTCAGGTTCGCGCAGGTTCAGCGTGATCGAACGTTTGTTGCGCGCGTGAGCCGCCCACCAAACTGAAGTACCGTTGTGTAGCATCCGCCAGGCACGCAACGGGTCACCGGTTTCAGGTGGCTCAACTTTGATCACGTCTGCGCCGAATTCTCCCAAGATTTTTGAGGCGAAAGGCCCGGCAATGAGTTGTCCGAGTTCAATGACTCGCAGGCCGCTTAAAGGAAGTGTCATGGTTTGCTAACTTTATTTAATAAGAAAAAATGTAGGGCGGGCAAGACAGTGAAGTTTGATCTATTTCAATGCCGCGAGCCAAGGGCGAGCGCGGTGATGTTGCTCTTCAAAATGTTTGATCTCATTTTCGTAGCCCAAGGTTAAGGTCAACTCATCGACGCCTTTGAGTAAACATTCGTGCCAAAAGGGATCGAGTGTGAAGGTCTGTACCTCGCTTAGGCCGGGTGCTTGCAACGTGCACGAAGCGAGATCAATCGATATCTCACAATTTGCTGCATCGGTTTGCGCTTGTTGGGTAAGCGCTTGACGTACGCGTTCAACCGTTTTTGTTTCAAGCTTGATCGGCAATAGACCATTTTTCAAGCAATTATTAAAAAATATATCGCCAAAGCTCGGTGCCAGAATCGCGCGAATCCCAAAGTCTGACAAACAGTACACCGCGCCTTCTCGCGAAGAGCCACAGCCAAAGTTTTCGTCTGCGACAAGAATTTTTGCATTGTTAAACGCGGGTCTGTTCAAAACAAAATCAGCGCGTGGTTTTGCATCCTCATCAAAGCGCAGATCATGAAACAAATAAGTTTTATACAAGGCATCGCGATC
>CAIYCP010000002.1 GCA_903924715.1 uncultured beta proteobacterium | reverse complement strand
TGCGGGAACAGAAATTGACGTAGTTATTGAAACCGGTCGAGAACGCATAGGATTTGAGATCAAATTCTCTTCTGCCCCCACTGTTACAAAAGGTTTCTGGCAAGCCTGTGAAGATTTAGGCGTCAGCAAGGCCTATGTTGTTGCGCCAGTTCAAGAGGGGTGGCGAATGAGCGAGAGTGTTGAGGTGGTTTCCCCAACCTCGCTACCAAAATTACTTAAATGGTAATAATTTTCAATTATTAAATTGAGGGTTATGATAGGGTTCACATTTTTCAAGTTTTGATGATTAACTAACTATGCAAGATAGTTATAGCGAAGACGAAATATCCCTCACAGATATCTTGCTTTTTTTGCAAGACAGCATTGGTAACGTCGTCAAGTCCGTATTGGCTTGCGTACTTTTAGGTGGTGGGTACTACTTCTCAACGCCCAAGCTCTATGAGGCGTCAGCCACGATACAAATGGCTATGGCAACCGGCAATCCTGTTGAGACGCCGACAGTTCTTTTAGAAAAAATCAAATTGCCGCTCTATTTCTCTCAAGCTGTTTGGTCTGCTTGCGACACAAACGAAGACTTAACCCCCAGCAGAAAAGTAGCTGAAAAGATTAAGCCTGTTTTGAATAAATCGGCTCCGTTCATTGGATTTTCAGTACAGGCCCAGTCAACGCAAGAGGCCAAAGAGTGCCTACAGGCGGTTGTTGCTGACATTGCCGCCAAGCAAGCCGAAATTGCTAAACCCATCTTGGATCAAAAGAAAACGCAAATTGCACAGTTAGAAGAAAAACTCAACTTAGCCGTAGAAACTTCCAAGATTCTTACACCTAACAAATTAGGAACGAGTTTTCCTGATACGCAGTTTGCAAGCCGAGCGCTTGTGCTCGCAACGACTCTGTCTAATTCCAGAGAAATCAAAGATTTAACGAATCAAATCAACGATGCGAAAGTTTCTTTAGAAGAGCCTCAGACCAAAGCCACGGCCCTGCCAACGCCCATGTATGCGCCAGAGTTTGCAGTCAATAAGCGTCCTGTTTTTACGTTGGGCATCAGCTTGATGCTAGGTATATTTTTTGGCTTGCTTATCACTGGTTTTACGAAGATATTGCCCAGCATTCGTAAACACTTGTCAGACGCCAAAGAACCAAAATCTCTAAACGCCTAACTATTGGGCTCGCTCATCCTATCCCCCAAGCGCACACCCAATCCAGGCTCCCAATGCTGGTTAATCACCAACGTGTTCTGCGGCCACAGCATGACCGCGGTAGAGCCCAATAAAAACCGGCCCATCTCTTCGCCTTGTTGTAATTGAATCGTTGCATCGTCGTAATGCCATTCACGCACCGTGGGTGAACGTGGTGGGTTGACCACCCCATGCCAAGTGGTCGCCATGCTGCCCACAATCGTGGCGCCTACGAGCACCATCACAAAACTATCAAACACACACACCACGCGTTCATTGCGCGCAAACAAACCTGGCACGCCTTGGGCTGTTGCAGGATTGACCGAGAACAAATCTCCCGGCACATGGATCATGCGCAACAAACGGCCTGCCGCTGGCATATGGATGCGGTGGTAATCCTTAGGGCTTAAATAAATAGTTGCAAAGTCGCCGTTATCAAATTGGGCGGCTAACTGCGCATCACCGCCCAATAAAGCACGCGTGCTGTAGCGGTGTCCTTTGGCTTGAAATATCTGGTCACCACCAATACGTCCGAACTGGCTGATCGCACCGTCCACGGGACAGATCCACTGCGCATTTGCCAAGGGACGTGCATCTGATTTGAGCGCGCGCGTGAAGAAGTCGTTGAAGCTGGCGTAATGCGTGATGTCAGCATCTGCTGCTTCGTCCATATTGACGTTATAGCGTTTCACAAACCAACGAATCACCGCATGCGTCCATCGTCCCCCATGCCAGTTTGCAAAACGGCCTGCGAATTCGGTCAAGGCCAGTTTAGGTAATACATATTGAAGATATACGCTGAGAGATTTCGTCATAAGCTTGAATTTTAGGCGGGGCACAATATGCGTATGCGAGAACCTCTTTTTGAATGCCAACACCTCGTCAAACGCTACGGTGACACCACTGTTGTTGATGATTTATCGTTTCAATTGCAAGCTGGCGAGTGCTTGGGTGTGATTGGCCCTAACGGCGCTGGTAAAACTACTACTTTGCGCATGTGTCTGGGATTAAGTGAATCCGATGCAGGCACCATCCAAGCTTTTGGCCTGTCTATGCCGCGTGATGCACTTGCCATCAAAGCACGCTTAGGCGTTGTTAGTCAATTCGATACGCTTGACCCCGACTTCACTTGCGCAGAAAACCTGCGTGTATTCGGTACTTACTTTGGTATGTCACGCAGCCACATCGAAGCGCGCGTTCCAGAGCTACTCGAATTCGCAGCGCTCACGCAAAAAGCAGATGCCAAACCAGGCCAACTCTCAGGCGGCATGAAGCGCAGATTGAGTTTGGCGCGCGCACTCATCAATGACCCCGATATCTTGTTACTCGACGAGCCCACCACAGGCCTTGACCCCCAAGCGCGCCATCTGATGTGGGAACGTTTACAACAACTGTTGCAACAAGGCAAATCGATATTACTCACTACGCACTTTATGGACGAGGCAGAGCGTCTGTGTAACCGCTTGCTGTTACTCGACCACGGCAAAAAAATTGCCGAAGGCACACCGCGTGATTTGATCTCGCAACACCTAGAACCCGATGTGGTCGAGGTGTATGGGCAAGACGCATTGGCATTGGTCAACAGTCCTTTGGTCGAACTAGCCCAACGCACCGAGACCAGTGGCGAAACCGTTTTCTTTTACACCGCGGATGCGACACCTCTTTTGAATGCACTCAATTCCTACCCCGGTCTACGCACTCTGCACCGCCCTGCCAACCTAGAAGACTTGTTTTTAAAAATGACTGGTCGCCAAATTCGAGAAGGGGCATAAACGATGCGTACCCACTTTCGCTTTTGGCCTGTATTTAGACGCAATCTTTTGGTATGGCGCAAATTGGTAATTCCTAGTTTGGTTGCCAATATCGCAGAGCCTTTGATGTGGTTAGTCGCATTCGGTTACGGCATGGGCGCCTTGATTGGCGAAGTCACCATCAACGGCGTGCAAGTGCCCTATCTACTCTTTTTGGCAAGTGGCTCGATTTGTATGAGCGCCATGAATGCCGCAACCTTTGAAGCTTTGTATTCCGCCTTTTCGCGCATGCATGTACAAAAAACATGGGATGGCATCATGAACGCTCCCATACGCCTTGAAGATGTTCTGCTAGCCGAAATGCTCTGGGCAGCTTTCAAATCTTTGTTCACCATCACCGCCATCTTGGGTGTGATGATGGCTTTGGGCATCACGCAAAGTTGGAAGATTTTGCTCGCTTGGCCTTGTTTGTTGTTTGTTGGCATTACCTTTAGTTGCTTAGCTTTGATATTCAATGCGCTGGCCAAAGGCTACGACTTTTTTACCTATTACTTCACACTGTTTTTAACGCCGATGATGTTTTTGAGCGGGGTGTTTTTTCCAAGTGACGAATTGCCACCTTGGGTGCGTGCGGTAGCAGAGTGGTTACCGCTCAGCCAAGCCATTGCATTGGTGCGCCCCTTATTCTTAGACCAATGGCCGAGTCAACCTTTGTTGCACTTAGGCGTATTGGCTTTGTATGCGGGTGTCGCCTGGGCTATTGCTCTGCATTTCACACGCAAACGCTTTAAAACTTGACGTTTCTCCACAAAGCCCAAACACGTAAGTGGTGCGGATAACATCCGCAGTTAGGCGTCATTCAGGTCAGTTTATTTATAAGTAAGAAGGTGTTTCATGAGCATTCAAACAGTAGGCATCATCGGTGCAGGCACTATGGGCAACGGTATTGCACAAGCCTGTGCTGTATCAGGTGTGAACGTTGTGATGGTCGACATTTCTGACGCCGCTG
>CAIYCP010000001.1 GCA_903924715.1 uncultured beta proteobacterium | reverse complement strand
AGCCGATTCAACGACCAAACCAGCCCTAAGCTTAATAATCCCAAAATCGCAGCGACCCATAAGGCTTCCTTGGGTTTTATCAATCCAGCAGTCAGTACGCGATGTTGTGTACGTTGAACATGAAGATCAACATCACGATCAAAATAATCATTCATTGCACACCCAGCCGAGCGCATCAAGACCGTACCCAAGACAAAGATGAATAAAAGTTTGACGCTCGGCCACCCTTGCGCAGACACAAAAAGTGCCCAAAGCGTTGGCCAAAGAAGCAACAGAATCCCAATCGGCTTATCGATACGGACTAAGCGTCCATAGAGCATGAGACGTTGCATGTTCTTAATTGAGGTTGGGCGAAAGGGGTTCAAGCATCGTCACGTCTGCCAAGCCCGAGGCAAACACCGCTTGCGCCAGCGTTTCGATCGCCACCATGCGTGGAAAACTTTTGCGCCACGCAAGCACCACGCGTCGATCGGGAACTGGGTTTTCAAATTTTATATAGCGCAACAATTTATTGTTACGGTCCGACTCGGGTACGGATGTAACAGGCATCACCGTAATACCGATCCCTGCTGCCACCATGTGTCGAATAGTTTCAAGAGAAGATCCCTCAAACGTTCGTTGAATTCCTTCGCTCGCAGCCGCAAAACGCGACAACTCCGGACACACCTCAAGTACTTGATCACGAAAACAGTGACCGCTACCTAGCAACAACATATTCTGCTGCTTCAAGTCTTCAGCTGAAATTGATTTTCGCTCGGCCCACGGATGACTGGCCGGGATCACTACCACAAAGGGCTCATCGTATAGCGCACGCGTGACTAAACCTGCATCGGGCAAGGGTAACGCCATGATCGCGCAATCGATTTCACCTTGTCTGAGTAACTCGATCAATTTAACCGTGAAGTTTTCTTGCAAAATTAAAGGCATTTGAGGCGTACAGGCAATTTGCCGGGGGACGAGTTTAGGGAGCAAATAAGGGCCAATCGTATGAATCACCCCTACTCTCAGCGGCCCTGCGAGGGGGTCATTTCCATGGCGAGCCAGCTCTTTCAGATTCGCGCTTTCTTCAAGAACTTTTTGCGCCTGCGATACCAACGTCTGCCCAATACTCGTCACGCCAACTTCTGATCCGCCGCGTTCAAAAATCGTCACACCCAGTTCATCTTCTAGTTTACGAATCGCAACCGACAACGTCGGTTGACTGACAAAACAGGCTTCAGCTGCGCGACCAAAGTGACGCTCGCGCGCAACCGCCACGATATATTTAAGTTCGGTCAAAGTCATCTTATTTAGCCTGTCAGTTACTAACTACGTAAAAAATCTTCGCGTCCACGCAACCAACGCGTCAAATGACGTTCGACAACTGCGGGGGCACTCTTTCTAAGCTCAGTGGCAACATCACGCGCCATCGCAACCAGAGAATGATCGGTCGCTAGATCTGCAAACTTCAACAACGTGACACCCGATTGCTTTGAGCCCAACAGTTCACCCGGACCACGCAAGTCAAGATCGCGCTGTGCAATCTCAAAGCCATCTTGTGTTTCGTACATCGCACGCAAACGCTGACGCGCGAGCATCGATAAAGGGGTTTGATATAACAACACACAAACAGATTTTGTGACGCCACGCCCGACTCGACCGCGTAGCTGGTGTAGCTGAGCCAAACCAAAGCGCTCAGCGTGTTCAATCACCATGAGCGATGCGTTCGGAACATCGACCCCAACCTCTATGACCGTGGTGGCGACTAACACATCGATCGATGCGTCGCGAAACGCCTGCATCACCGCAGCTTTTTCTGCTGTATGTAACTGCCCATGCACCAAGCCCACTTTAAAATCGGGTAGTGCTTCGGTCAACGCCAGATGCGTATCGACTGCCGTTTGCAGATCAAGGGTCTCACTCTCTTGAACCAGAGGACATACCCAATACACCTGTTGCCCGGCGGCACAAGCCTGCGCGACATGGGAAATGACCTCGTCTCGACGTACATTTGAAATCAACTTGGTCAAGACGGGGGTGCGCCCCGGCGGCAAGACATCAATCGACGATACTTCAAGATCTGCGTAAAACGTCATTGCCAACGTGCGGGGGATCGGTGTGGCACTCATCGTCAGCTGATGAGGAATGAACTCAGGGCCTGTAGTCGACACCACTGAGGCGCCAGTCTCTTCGCCTTTGCGCGATAAAGATAAACGCTGCGCCACACCAAAGCGGTGCTGCT